>CAMDWF010000290.1 GCA_945878795.1 Synechococcus sp. UW140 | reverse complement strand
CCTGTTGATGACCCACTAAGGCGCAGGGCTCTTAGGGGAGTCACCTATCCAACGGCCCAAGGCGTCCAAGGAAAGAGTCCCCTCCACCCGCCGCTCCCCCAGTACCCAGGTGGGATAGGCCTTGATACCGACCCGATTGCAGCGTTGGCGATCGGCGTCGGTTTTTTCGCATTCGACATAAGGGAGTTGGTTGCCCGCTTCCTGTCCAAACAGATTCTTTTGCCGGAAACACGCAGGACACCACCAGGCGCCATAGAACAAAGCCCCCCGCTCGCGCAGACGGCGCACCAGGGCAAGCTGGGTGCCGTTGGAAGGATTGATGGCCTGGCCCAGGGTTGGGGTGGTAGACGGGGCTGCCGTGGCCTGTTGGGGCAGGGCCCTGCTGGGCCAGAGCGGCAGGCTGGCCAGCACCAGGGCGGTGGCCAGGGGGCGGGCCCACGGGCCCCGGGGGAACGACGGCGCCACGGCAGGGGAATGGGTAGTTCCCAACTTTAGGGGTCCGGGACAGTACGGCCTTCCGCCCCGCCTGGGGGGCCGCAACGAGACCGGCGCCAGGGAGAATGATCCAGCCAGGCGAGTGCCTTCATGCCCATGCCGGCCTGTTCGCCTGCCCCCCCGCGATGAGCGCCAACGGATACCGGGATTACTTCAAGGTGCTGGGGGTTGAGCGGAGCGCCGATGCCGACGCCATTAAACGCGCCTTCCGCAAGTTGGCCCGCGAATATCACCCCGATGTCAATCCCGGGGATGCCTCTGCCGAAGCCCGTTTCAAGGAGATCAGCGAAGCCTATGAAGTGCTCTCCGATCCAGATAAACGGCGCAAATATGAACAGTTTGGCCAATATTGGAGCCAGATGGGCGGCGGTTCGGGCCGGGGACCAGCCGGTGTGGACGTTGACTTTGGCCGCTATGGCAATTTCGACGACTTCATCAACGACCTGCTCGGCCGCTTCGGTGGTCCCGGCGGGCCGGCGGGCGGTGGGGGGTTCTCGGGGGCGGGAGCTGGCTTTCCCGGCGGCTTCGGTTCCGGCTTCCCCAGTGGCGGTTTCCCTGGTGGGGGGTTCCCCGGGGCCGGCCGTGGCGGTGCCGTCAACCTGGATGCCGAAGCCACCCTGCAGATCAGCTACGCGGACGCCTTCCGGGGTTGCGAGCGCACCCTTGCGGTCAATGAGGAAAAGGTGCAGGTGCGCATCCCGCCGGGGGTCAAGCCCGGCAGTCGCCTGCGTCTCAAGGGCAAGGGCAACCTGCAACCCGGCACCGGCCGCCGTGGTGATCTCTACCTCAATCTCAAACTAATCACCCATCCGGTCTGGCGACTGGATGGCGACCAGTTACGGGCCGAGCTGCCCCTCAGCCTCGATGAACTGGCCCTCGGCGGCGAGGTCACCGTGGCAACCCCCGACGGCGAGGCCAGTGTGCAGGTGCCCCCTGGCATGAGCCTGGGCCGCAGCCTGCGGCTCAAGGGAAAAGGCTGGCCCCTCAAGGAAGGCCGCGGTGATCTGCTGCTGACTCCTGTGCTGAAGCTGCCCGCCAACCTGAGCGATCGGGAACGGGAATTGCTGGAGCAGTTGCGCCAGGCCCGCAGCGCCGATCCACGCCAGGATTGGATCAGCGCCGCCCGTCTCTGAATCCCCCGTACCCAGGCCGAACGGCCTCGGCCAGATCACCAGCAGGGACCCGACAGATAAGATCCGGCCAGCCGGTCCCCGCCGATGGAGCTCACCTACCGCCCGCGTCGATTGCGGGCTACGCCCGCCCTGAGGGCCCTGGTGCGGGAGCACCAGCTCAGTGCCACTGATTTCATTTATCCCCTCTTTGTGCACGAGGGCGCCAGCAACGAGCCCATTGGCGCCATGCCCGGGGCCCAGCGCTGGAGCCTGGAGGGGTTGGTGGACGAGGTGGGTCGCGCCTGGGATCTGGGCATCCGCTGCGTCGTGCTGTTTCCCAAGGTGGCCGATGGGCTCAAGAGTGAGGACGGGGCGGAGTGCTGCAACGACCATGGCCTGATTCCAAGGGCCATTCGCCGCCTCAAGCAGGTGCATCCAGGTATGGCGATCATGACCGATGTGGCCCTGGATCCCTATTCCTGCGACGGCCACGATGGCATCGTCGATGAGCACGGGGTCGTGCTCAATGACGAAACCGTGGCCATGCTTTGCCGGCAAGCCGTGGCCCAGGCCCGGGCCGGTGCCGACCTGATTGGTCCCAGCGACATGATGGATGGCCGCGTAGGCGCCATCCGTGAGGCCCTCGATGAAGAGGGCTATGAAAATGTGGGCATCATCAGTTATACCGCCAAATACGCCTCGGCCTATTACGGCCCCTTCCGCGAAGCCCTCGATTCGGCCCCCAGACCAGCCGGTGGCAAGCCGATCCCCAAGGACAAGGCCACTTATCAGATGGATCCGGCCAATGGCCGCGAGGCAATCCTCGAGTGCCAGCTCGATGAGAGCGAAGGGGCCGACATCTTGATGGTGAAGCCCGGCCTGGCGTATCTGGACATCATCTATCGCCTGCGCCAGGAAAGCGAGCAGCCGATTGCCGCATATAACGTCAGCGGCGAATACGCGATGGTGAAGGCGGCGGCCGAACGCGGCTGGATTGATGAACGGGCCATCACCCTGGAAACCCTGCTCTGTTTCAAGCGGGCCGGGGCTGATCTGATCCTCACTTATCACGCCTGTGATGCCGCCCAATGGCTGCGGCAGGGCTGAATCCCGCCCCCCCAATTCCACGGGCCGGGGGGGACGACAGCTTGAATGGCAGGACTGCCTTACGCGATGAACGCCCCATGACACGACTTGGACACGTGGCCTTGCGGGTCCAGGACATGGGCCGGGCCGTAGCTTTTTATCAGTCCCTGGGGCTGAGGGTGACCTGGGAGGCGGAGGACTGGACCTATCTCCAGTCGCCCGACACCGGTGACGGCGTGGCGCTGCTGAGCCCGGAATACACCGCAGCAGGCCCCCACTTCGCCTTCCATTTAGCCGACCGCGCCGCCCTTGATGCGG
>CAMDWF010000289.1 GCA_945878795.1 Synechococcus sp. UW140 | reverse complement strand
AACCCCACCGCCCCGGCCCTGGTGCAGGCGTTGGCCCTCCGCGCCAGGGTGGCCGGCAGCAGCCAGGACGCCGAGATCGACAACGTGATCGCCGCTATTTTGGTGTCACGCTTTAACGGCCGATCAATCCAGGAGCTTTGCGCCATGGGCGGCATCACCCTCGACGACTTCACCCAGAGCATCGCCTACCGGGAAATCTTTGGGCAAGGAGAAGCCAAGGTCACCCTGCGCCTGCTGATCCGCCGCTGCGGCCCCCTGAGCGCGGAGCAGGAAAGCGTGATCCGCAGCCTGCCGCTGGAGAGGCTGGAGGCCCTGGCTGAAGCCCTGCTCGATTTTGAGGGCATGGCCGATCTCCACGCCTGGCTGGCTGCCAACGGCTGAACAGGCCGGCAGCTTGGGATCAGGAGACTGAAGGCCCAACAATGGCCCTGGCTAACTCCCCCTGCTGATCCAGCGGCTGATGGCGCGGCGGGCATGCGCTTGGGCCTTGCGGCGCCCCCGGCGCTGCCGATGAGGCGGAAGTTTCCGCAGTGCTGGCGGTGTCCGAGCACGTGCTGCCGCCTGATCCGCCGGTCTCCTGAGCTGGTCTCCATGGCGGCGTGGCCGATGCGCTTGTTGACCTGCACTGAGCGAATGCTGATTTTTCCGCTCCGTAGCCCGGCTGGAGGCGGTGGTGGATCAGAACCGGTTGGAGAGGTAGATTGTACAGCCGCCGCTGCCGCTCGATCCTCGGATCCTGGAGGTACTGCCTGCAGGCAACCGTCTCCGCGAGTCGGCGATCACCCCGTTGCCTTGGATCCAGTAACAGACCTGCTGCCGGCAGCGACCCCCTTTTGGCCATTTTCGCACCAATGGATAGCGTGGTAGCTGAATGCACGGCGAGTGATCCAGTCGAGATGCTAGCGATAGTGCACAATTTGAGAACAGACCGCTGCACGGATCACCAGTGGCTGACGAAATTTTTTGGCGGGCGCCTACGGCGCCATTGCTTAAAACCAAAAACCAGCAGCCAAGGATAAAAAATCAAAGGGTAAAGAATTAAGGGATTAAGGGTAAAGAAGAACGGCCCTGGGGGAGGCAACAGACGCGGAAACCGATGAAGTCGTTGCGGTAGTCCGGGGGGTTGAAGAAGCGGTAGGCCGAACGGCAATACGCGGGGAGGAGGTTCCACGACCCGCCGCGCAGCAGCTGTTTGCTATCTTTATTGACATTCGAGTCTAGCCAAGCACTGCCGTCTGCCGGTGCTCCCTGATAGTTGTCGTGCCATTGATCAAGACACCACTCCCTGACATTGCCATGCATGTCGTAGAGGCCCCATGGATTAACGGGAAAACTAGCCACCTCCGTCGTCTCTTGACGATAAACACCTTTTGGCCCTTCGCCATAGGTGTAGTTGCCATCATAATTTGCCAAATCTGGAGTCAGCGTGGCCCCGAAATGAAATGGCGTGGTGGTGCCCGCCCGGCAGGCATATTCCCACTGGGCCTCGCTGGGCAAGGTATAAGTGCGTCCGAAGCGCTGGCTCAGGCGCTGGCAAAATTCAATCGCATCCTCCCACAACACACTCTCCACAGGCCGATGTAACCCCTTGAAGCCGGCAGGATCCGAGTTGAGCTCCCGCTGCAACTTTTGCCAGCCAGCCACCACCTGCCACTGGGCCTGGGTGATGGGCGTTTGGCCCATGAAAAACCCCTGCAATTGCACCTGCTGCTGGGGCCCTTCTTTGTCATAACGCCCAGGCTCGTCCTCCGGGGAGCCCATCAGAAAGCTGCCGGCCGGAATCTGCACCATGGTGAGCTCTACACCCTCGGCCAATCGCTGCCGATAGCCCTGCACCTGCAGGGGACGCTTGTCAATTCTCCAGGTCACTGTGCCTGAATCAGCCCTGGCTTCAACGACCTGTGCAGTTTCGACCGAAAGGGCCACAAGTACCCCAGCTTCAGCAGCATCCTCAACCGAGGAATCCCCAGGCGGGTGAACAGCAGCACGATCGGATTGAGCAGCGGTTAGCTTGAGCAAAGGATTTGCCGCAATGCCATGCTTGGCAAAAATCTCAATCAGATCAGCTTCCGCCAGCTTCACCTGGGCCTGCAGATCCCGCAGGTCCTGCCAGTCGAGTGCAGATAGACCCTGGCCATCGGCAACCAAATCAGCCACCAGAGCCTCGAATTCTGTTAATTTCTTGGCATATTCCCGCCAAGGCCCAAGCACTTCCGCCTCAATCTGCTCGGCTTGTTCATCACTAATCTGTTCGCCGTCGGGCAAATTGGCTCGCATTTTTTGCAGAATCATGCGCCCAGCTTTATTGATCACGCCGCGCCGCCTTTTGGCAAGCTCCTCCACTTTTTGCCGATAGTCAACCGTGGAATCGCGGGGTACCCTGCTCAACCGGATTTCACGGCCGGCGCCGATCGCAATCAATTGGGGCGACATCGCCGGAGCCAATTCCTGCAGCCGGGATTCCACGTAATGATGCAGGTCCTTGGCATCCACAAAACCCCGCTGCTGGAGGTCCGCCGCACCGGTGCGGATGCCTTCGACAAAAAAGCGGGTGTACATCGAAAGGTCGTCGCCGGCCTCGGGGGCGCTGGAGGTTTCAATTGAGGCCGAGGAGGTGAGCACCGCCTTGCCCTTGCCGCCAAAACCCTCCAGGTCGATGGCGCCGTCATCCTTGGCCCCCATGCCCTCGGCGAAGGCGCCGCTGAAGCAGCAATCAAGGATCAGCAGCTGGCGCTGCGATTGGCTCGCGCGCATATAGGCCTGCACATCCCGCGCCTTCAGGGTGGAGTAAGGCTCTGGTTTGCCCTGCTTCGACCTGGTCGATTCGCTGCAACTGAGCAACAACTGGCGCTGGTCATCGCGAAAGCCGTGGCCCGAAAAGTAGAGCAGCAGCAGATCATCGGTGGCGCGGTTGGCAAACAGCTCTGCCACCGCCCGCTCCATCGGCGTGCGCTGCGGATCCTGCAGCACCACCACCTGCTCGCTGGGAAAGCCCCCCAGCTGCGGATCCCGCAAC
>CAMDWF010000288.1 GCA_945878795.1 Synechococcus sp. UW140 | reverse complement strand
GCACCAGCTGAGCCAGGTGTAAGGGAAGGCCTCTTTGACCGTGCCGGCTCCCGATTGCTCCACCGCATCGAGTACGGCTTTGAGCTGCTTAGGCAGGGCTTGGTGATCGATGCCACTTATGACCCAGCGATCGAGGCTGTAGGCCAGTAGCTGGCGCCGCAGGATGAAGGCTGCATCGAGATAACAGCCAGGTGGATTCACCTGCCCCTGCAGCATCTCGCGGGGATCGGAGAAGAAGTACAGGTCGTGGGCGGTGCCGGTAACCAGCGTGCCGACTAGGGCGTTGCCATCGCGCCGCCCGGCGCGGCCGATGCGCTGCAGGTAGTTGGCCGGCTCCGGCGGCACTGAAGCCAGCAGCACTGTGGAGAGATCACCAATGTTGATGCCCATCTCCAGGGTGGAGGTGGCTGAGAGCAGGTTTGGATCGCTGCGGTATTTGCCGCGGATGAACTGGGTTTCCAGCCGCTCACGATCGGGTCGCTGCAGCAGGCCGGTGTGCTCCCTGGCCACGATGCGGTGAACATCGCCGCGCTCGTAGAGGCACCGGTAGTGCGGCAGCCCACCGCGGGCATCAAGGAGGTACTCGCCACTGCAGTGGCGAACCTGGCAAGGCATGCCATCCCAGAGGCTGAGCTGCTCGCTCAGAACGGCCTGGGCGTCGCCACATTGCGTGCAACGCAGGCGTTGAGGCTGGGCGGTGATTGCAATGCGGGCACGGGGAATCGCCCAGATGTGCTCACCGCGGCTGCCGGGGATCTCCAGCAGCAGCTGAGCCTTGATCAGTGCCGCCACCACCGCCTGCAGGGCCTCCTTCTGCTGCTCCGGATCCAGCGATTGGCTGGGCTCAAGGGTGCGCTGCAGCCAGTGCTGGGCCCAGGTGGGCTGGCCGGTTTCGCGCACCAGCTGCTCAAAGCCGCCCTTACCGCGGTGGCTGGTGGGGAAGCTGGGCCGCGCCGAGGTGGGGCCAAAGCGGGGGGTGTGGGTGATCTTCTGGTTGAGCACGTAGGTGTCAGTGCCACCGGAGAGCAGGTAGGCGCTGCCTTTGCCGTCTAGGCCCAGCAGCTCCGGAACCTCAAGGCCCCCACGCTGCCGCCAGTGATGCAGCAACCCCACCACGAGCTGCTGCACCTGTGAAGTGCGGGCATGACGCAGCGGCTCGATTTCATTCTGCAAACGGCTTAGCAGGGCGGGCAGCAGAGCGTTGATGGCCTGGGGGTCGACACCTGCCGCCAGCGATCCGGCTTGCTCCACCGACGATCCCAAGCGGGAGCGGTAGCCGAATTCGGCAGCCACCTCCCAGCGCAGTCGGTCACACACCAAGCGCAGCAGGGTGCTGTCTGCATCCAGGCTTGGCGTGTCCTGGTGCTGCATGGCATCCCATTCGCGCAGCCATTCAAGGTCGTTGGGGATGAAGGTGGCGGCAAAGTCCACCGGGTTTGGGAAGCGTTGCTGCCAGTCGCTGATCAAGCGTTCCTGCAGCTGATCCAGGGCAATTAGTCCGCCCTGCTCCAACTGGGCCTGCTGCACGGTGGTGGTGAGAGCGGTGCGGAAGGAGGTGCGGTAGGCACGGGCGGCAATGAAGCCGGCACGGTGGGCGGCATCCTGCACCGAATCGCAGAAGGCCAGCAGTTTCTTGTCGCCGTTGAAGGGCGAAGCAAACAGGGCTGCACTCCAGGTGCTGGTGAGGTTGGCGGCAGACGAACCGATCAGCAGTAGCCCTTGCTGGGCACCGCACTGAGGGCAATCGCGGCTGACGTGGGGATGGTTGTTGTCGTCTTGGTAGCTGCAATCGGGAATATCAACGGCCAGCAGGTTGCGGCTCTGGCAGTTGGGGCAGATGCCAGCGGCAACATCTTGCGCAGGGTGAAAGGAGAGGCAGTCGCCGCAAAAACGATGGCCTGCGCTGCTGGCGCCAGTCGGGAAGAGGTAACGCAGCTCGGGGGCGCCAGAGAAGAAGGCTTTGTAAAAGCCCTGCAGATTGCTGCCGCGATCGAGGCAATTGCTGCCCTGGCTGATCACGGTGGAGGCCCAGGCGGTGGCACCGCAATCACGGCAGTGCACCACCGGTAAATGGGGACTGGCTTCTGAGCCCGCGAGGTCGTCGGAATGACGCAACTGGGGCTCCGCCTCCACCGAGGCCACCATGCGTTTGAGCTCACGCAACCAGAGCTGCTGGCGCAGGGTGAGCCAGGGCACCACCACCTCCTTGCCATTGAGCAGGGTGGTGGTGCGGCGGGCATGGGCCATCAGGGCCAGGAGGCTTTCCAGCAGCAACACCCGATAGGGACGCGGAAAGCGATCCCCCAGACCCAGCTGCCGCGAGAAGCGATCGAGGAGTTCTTCAATGGAGCAGGTGGCAGCCGCCTGGCGCACCAGGTTGTGCACCGCCGGCAAGGTGCCGAGCCGCTTGCCCAGGGCTAGGCGCCAGGCTTCGACGCTGACATCCCCTTCTGCCGGGAGAGGCAGGGTGTCTCCGAGCCAGAGCTGGGCCTGTTGGGCGAGGTAGGCCGGTGCGCTTGTGGCGTTGCTGGGATTGAGCTGATCTGCCGTCTCCACCCCGGGTAGAGGCAGGGCGTAGAGACCACCGTTATCCACATCTCCGTAGGCGGTGTGCGCTGTGAAGAACTCCTCGGCGCTGAGCCGTTCCTCCTCAATCAGGGAGGAGGGCTCAAAGCGGCTCGCGAAGATCTGGCCGGCGTAGTCGAGCATCGCCTCGCGGGACTCCGGGCCACCGAGGGTGGCGGAGGTGCCCACACACACCAGCTCCTCGCCGGGGCATTGGAGGCGATCGCGCAAGCGGCGGATCAAGCAGGCCAGATCGGTGCCCTGGGCGCCATCGAAGGTGTGGAACTCGTCGACGACGAGATAGCGAAGAATCCCTGCATGGTTGTGCTCCCAGAGGCTCTGCACGTGGGGCTGGATCAGCAAATAATCCAGTTGTTTGTAGTTGGTGAGCAGGATGTCGGGCGGCGCCTTATGCAGGGCGTCCTTGTCGGTGATCACGCTGGTGGCGGTCATGGCCGCGGTGGGCGTGTCGTCGGAGGAGCCGATGTA
>CAMDWF010000287.1 GCA_945878795.1 Synechococcus sp. UW140 | reverse complement strand
ATGAAGCAGGTGGTCGCGGCCAGCAGGGTCGGGATCATCAGCACACCGAACCAACCGACATAAAGGCGGTTGTTGGTGGAGGTGACCCAATCGCAGAACTGGTTCCACGCCGAAGCGCCGGAGCGCTGTTGGATTGTGGCGGTCATGAGGACGGGGTTTGGATGCTCGTTAAGAGCGGGATGGAAGGTCGGTATTCCGACAAATGCAATGTAACAGAATCTTGCGCCGCCGGGGAGACTGGGCGGCCCAGGGGCTATCAGCGGTCCGCATGGGAGCAATCAGCTGAGCTTATCAAAGCTGTGCTGGCAAGGGCTCTGGCTTGCTCAGACGGAAGTTGGCAACAGCTCAACCGGAAGGCTGCCGGGCGGTTCTGCTCATCAGTGGGGGTCGCAGGCGATCCAACCTCCCTTGCCTTGGTCCTTCCAGAGCCTGATCGCCCTACTGGGCACAACAGCAGTCCCTGCGGGTTGGCCGGAAGTGACAGCCATGGCTCACTTCACCGCAAGGGGATCAGCAACGCTGGAACGGCGGCGGCGGCAACGCTCCGAGCAGTAGCGCACTTCCTCCCAGACGTCCTGCCATTTTTTGCGCCATTGAAACGGACGCCCACAGACAGGGCAGACCTTGGTGGCGCGCTCTGGGTGATCGGCCATTGGGGATTCGAAGATGGAGCGACTCCAATCTCACCGATCAACGATGCACCCTCCTGCCGCTACTCCCCCAGCCGGTGGCGGTCGAGCCCATTGAGGCCTTAACCTTGTGTATACCTTTGTGCATTATGCATCGGTTCGCCGTCTCGGGGACAGAGATTACATGGTATTTCTTATTTTCTGGCTGCAGAAAACCCAGGCTGCATTATAATAATGTTTGCGTAGGGTTGCCTGAACCTCCGCCTACCCACTGCCCGCTCTGATGCCCGACCTCGCCGAACTCACCGATGCCCTGATCGCCCTGATCCCTGAGGACGGCAGCCGGATCACCAATGATCAGATCCGGGTTGCCCTTGAGCAGGAGGCCGGTGAACCGATCAACGACGAGGCGCTCCAGGAAATCAAGGGCCTGGTGGTGGCGATGGGAGCGGCCGAGGGGGTGAAGGGCCCCGGTGGCGGTTTGAAGGCCCCAGGCTTGGCAGCCCCAGCTCGAGACGCCCCCGCAGCCAGCGGTGGCCGGCCCCGCCGCAGTGGCAACGGGGCCAGCGCCCCAGCCGCCCAGGCCCCCATCGCCCCGGGCACCACAGCGGCCTCGGTGCTCACCGGCGAGCTGCGCAACCAGATCGACCGAATCTGGGATGCCTTCTGGAGCGGCGGCATCGCCAACCCACTGGAGGTGCTGGAGCAGCTCACCTACCTGCTGTTTATTCGGCGGCTGGATGAGCTGGAAACCCTGGAGGAACGCAAGGTCCAGCGCACGGGGCAAGCGATGGCACGGCCAACGCCCAGCACATGCGCGATGCGCGCTTCACGATCCCCACGCCGGGGCTGCTCACCAAGGTGGTGGAGCTGCTCGATGCGGTACCGATGGAGGACCGCGACACCAAGGGCGACATCTACGAATACATGCTCGGCAAGCTGGCCACCGCCGGCACCAACGGCCAGTTCCGCACGCCACGCCACATCATCGAGCTGATGGTGGCGATGACCGAGCCCACCCCGCGCGATGTGATGGTGGATCCGGCCTGCGGCACCTGCGGCTTCCCGGTGGCGGTGGGCGAATACCTGCGCGAGCACCACCCGGAGATTCTCAGTGATCCGGAGTTGCGCGAGCACTTCAACCATGGCCTGTTCCATGGCTTTGATTTCGACACCACGATGCTGCGGATCGGCGCCATGAACATGCTCCTGCACGGGGTGGAGAACCCCGATGTGAGCTACCGCGATTCGCTCTCCGAAGACAGCGCCAGTGAGGAGAACAAATACACCTTGGTCCTGGCCAATCCGCCCTTCGCCGGATCACTGGATTACGAGAGCACCAGCGGCAAGCTGCAGCGGGTGGTGAAGACCAAGAAAACTGAGCTGCTGTTCATGGCGTTGTTCCTGCAGCTGCTTAAACCCGGCGGCCGGGCGGCCGTGATCGTGCCCGATGGTGTGCTGTTCGGCTCCTCCAACGCCCACAAGGAGTTGCGCCGCACCCTGGTGGAAGACCATTTTCTGGAGGGCGTGGTGTCGCTGCCGAGTGGTGTGTTCCGCCCCTATGCCGGCGTGAGCACAGCAATCCTGTTTTTCACCAAGACTGGCCGAGGCGGCACAGACTACGTTTGGTTTTATGACATGACCGCCGACGGCTGGAGCCTTGACGACAAGCGCAATCCGCTGCTGCCGCTGGAGAAACTTGGCCCCGCACCCAAGGAAGCCCTGGCTGAGGGCGAGCACGAGAAGAACAACCTGCCCGACTGCCTCGCCCGCTGGCGGCAACGCAAGGATTCCGAGCGCGAGCGGGAACGCACCGCCCAGAGCTTCTGCGTGCCCAAGGCCGAGATCGCCGAGCAGGGCTACGACCTCAGCCTCAACCGCTACGAGGAGCTGGTGCACGACGAGGTGGAGCACCGCCCACCGCTGGAGATCCTGGCGGAACTGCGGGCGATTGAGCAGGAGATCCTGCAGGAGATCGAGGAGCTGGAGGGGATGCTGCGATGAGCGGTACGCCAGCGCGATCAACGGGCCAGGCCCAGAAACACCAACAACGAGCGGTTGAGCCGCAGCAGTTCGTCATCGGCCAGGCAGCCGATGCACTGACCCAGGCGGCTATTGGGCACGGTGGTGACTTTGTCGACCATCAGGCGGCTGGTTTCTCGCAGACCATTTTCGGGAGATGGTTCCACCAGGACGCGAAGGATCGGAGCTTCAGTCGGTTGACTGGTCAGTGGACAAACGGCAATCGAGAGCGTTTCGGGGAAGCAGTCGTCCTGAATGATCACGACTGGGCGAGGCTTACTCGCATAGCCAGGGCCGCCGGCCATGGTCCAGATTTCACCGCGTTTCACTGGCTGTATTCATCGTCGGGCCACTCATATACCGAATCGATGAAGGCCTGGATTTCAGCCTCCTCGGGGCTCTGCGCCACCAGCAGCGACTGCCGCCGCGCC
>CAMDWF010000286.1 GCA_945878795.1 Synechococcus sp. UW140 | reverse complement strand
TGCAACCAAAGAGCACGATGCGGCTTCAGCCACCGGCCCGCAGGTCACTGAGGCGATCTCCGATCAACACTGAGCGGGCACGGGCCTCACTGAGCGCCTGTTGGCTCAAGCTGCGATGGTGCTGACGGGCCCTGAGCTGCAGCATCTGGTGGAGAGGATCAGGAAGATCGTGTATCTGAAGCGTTGCCATCTATGCAGGCGCCGAAAAACAGATAAATGCATTAAGTTTACCTGCATTTAACCTGCTCAAAACGCCTCCAGATCCGCCAGGCAGCAGGCCAAGGCCGACGCCTGCCCATGCTGCACCTGCCGGTACCAGCCCACCGTGCGTTCCACGGTGGTGCTGAAATCCCAGCGAGGGCTCCAGCCGAGTTGGTGGTGAGCCTTGTCGGTTACCAGGTTGAGCAGGCTGGCCTCGTGGGGGGCCTGGTGATCGCTCTGATCTTCCCAGCTGCCCGGCCAGTGGCGTAGGGCCTGCTCCACCAGCTCACGCACACTGCGGTTGGCCTCAAGCTGGGGGCCGAAGTTGAAGGCATCGGCCAGGGAGGGATCGACGCTAAGGCGCTCCGCCAGCAGCAGATAGCCCCCCAGGGGCTCCAGCACGTGCTGCCAGGGTCGGGTGGCCGCCGGATTGCGCACGCCGATCTGCTCGCCCCGCCCCAGGGCCCGCATTGCATCGGGCACGATTCGGTCTTCTGCCCAGTCGCCACCACCGATCACGTTGCCGGCCCGGGCGCTGGCAATGCGCAGGTGGGGGCTCTGGTGAGGCAACGAGCCGCAAAAGCTTGCGCGCCAGCTGGCGATCGCCAGTTCAGCCGCCGCCTTGCTACTGCTGTAGGGGTCATGGCCGCCGAGGGGGTCATTTTCGCGGTAGCCGTAGAGCCACTCGTTGTTGCGATACACCTTGTCGGTGGTGATCAGCACCGCGGTGCAGGGCTCCTCCAGGCGACGCAGGGCCTCCAGCAGGTGGACAGTGCCCAACACATTGGTGGCCCAGGTGGCCATGGGCTCGGCGTAGCTGCGGCGCACCAAAGGCTGGGCGGCCAGGTGCAGCACCACCTCAGGGCGCGTTGCCGCCACCAGCTCGCTGAGCAGACCGGCATCGCGGATGTCGCCGAGGCGATGCTCAAGGCGCCGCTCCAGCTCCAGCTGGGCAAACAGGCTGGGATCAGTTTCCGGCGGCAGGGCTACCCCGGTGACCTTCGCGCCGAGCTCCAGGAGCCAGAGGGCCAGCCAGCTGCCCTTGAAGCCGGTATGGCCCGTGAGCAGCACGCGACGTCCGGACCAAAAGGAAGGATCAGGGTTCACCAGCGTTTCCAGGGGGCTTTACCGCTTTCCCACAGCTCTTCCAGCTGCACCCGATCACGCAGGGTGTCCATCGGCTGCCAAAAGCCGCGATGACGGTAGGCCTGGAGCTGACCTTTCGCCGCCAAGCGTTGCAAGGGCTCGCCCTCCCAGCTAGTGGCATCGGAGTGAATGTAGTCGAATACGGCCGGTTCGAGCACGAAGAAACCACCATTGATCCAGCCGTGTCATCTCCCTGGGGTTTTTCCTGAAAACCAGCTACACCATCTTCCTCCACCAGGTTCAACGCCCCATAGCGGCCTGGGGGCTGCACCGCCGTGAGGGTGGCTAGTTTTTCGCTGGCACGATGGATCGCGATCTCGGCGCTGATGTCCACGTCACAAACGCCATCGCCGTTGGTGAAACAGTAGCTTTCGTCGCCCACGTAGCGCTGCACCCTCTTTAAGCGGCCGCCGGTCATGGTTTGCTCGCCGGTGTCGACAACGGTGACGTTCCAGGGCTGAGCATTTTTCTGATGCACTTCCATCGAATTACTACGCACATCAAAAGTTACATCACTCATATGCAAGAAGTAATTAGTAAAATACTCCTTAATCACATAGCCCTTAAGCCACAGCAAATCACGAATTTATTGATGCCGAAGCTGCTATAAATCTTCAGGATATGCCACAAAATTGGCCTGCCACCGATCTCCACCATCGGCTTGGGCTTGAGATGGGTTTCTTCACTGATAGGGGTGCCCAGGCCCACGGCCAGAATTACGACTTTCATGGATCCTTGAGCGCAAAAGGCTTGGATTAATTAATAAGATAACAGCACAACGGCTGATGATCAACCCAACAGCAAAGAGTGCGTGGCTTGGATTCGATGAGCGAAATCAACCTTGAGAGGCGAAAGGCAAAACATCCAAATCAGCTATGAGCCATATCTCGCATTAACAAAGTTTAAATGCTAACCAGCCTCCAACATGGCCTCAGTCTCGTTCAAATTTTTCAATACTCTGGCAAGGTCGTTAGCCTGCACGGCAACATAAAGATCACTAGCGAGAAGAGTAGTCCCATCCACAAAGCCTTGAGCCATTTGACCGTAGCGAATCAAGTAAAGCTGGATAGCGGAGAGGAAGTAGTTTGCCAGCACAGAATCAGCAACCGCAGCCGCTGCCGAAACACCAGCAGACCTCTCAAGGATATTGACAAGCCAACTGATCTGCAGACTGAAATCGAAGGCGCTGCCCTTGGCCCGATTGACCTCGGAGATATGTTTCTCAACATAATACCGCCAACCAGGCGTAAAGCTTGGCGCATCGCGTAAGAATACTCCTCCACCGGGACTGTAGGTGATCGGCCCAAGCAAGGCAGCCTCACATATAAGAAAATGGTCAACGGCACAACATGAATATTTAATTTTATTAGCAGCGAAGACATCGAAACGCAGAATCCCACTGGACATGCTATTGAAAACCATTCCAATCAAAACAACTACTGGTAGCAAATGGCGCGGTACACCAGCTGTATCCAGTGAAACTGGATAGCGTTCAACAATCACTCCAGAATGACTGATTCGAAAGGTATCGGTGTAGATGATGCTACTGGCCGGGCTCTCCGCTGCCCTGGCCTTAAGGCACTTGATCGTATCCGGGGAAAAGAGATCATGCCCACCCAGAAAGACTATATGGGTACAATCCAGGTAATTCTCCAAGACATAAGACTGCACATAGCGACCATGTGCAATACCCGACAAGAATTTGGGCGACTTAATCGTGGAGATACTTTTGAAACGATCTCTATGACTTTCGACAATATCAGCCGTCCCATCGGTG
>CAMDWF010000285.1 GCA_945878795.1 Synechococcus sp. UW140 | reverse complement strand
CCCGTGATGAAAACCCTCTCTTGCTAGGTTATCTGACTGTTTGCGTTTGCACAGCCTTTCATGACCCAGGTCACCGTCGGCGAAAACGAAGGGATCGAATCGGCCCTCCGCCGTTTCAAGCGCCAGGTCTCTAAGGCCGGCATCTTCGCGGACCTCAAACGGCTGCGTCACCACGAGACCCCCACGGAGAAATACAAGCGTAAAGCGCAACAGCGTCGCCGTCGCCGTTGAGTTTGGGCCTCCACTCCACTTGGCCTGCTTTTGCAGCAAGGGGTTTGGCTATGAAATGATATCCGAAGAACGTTCTGGGCAGGAACCGTCTGCGGGACTCCATGATCGGTAGCCGATGCTTGCTCCTGGGGGCTAACCAAGCAGACAACCAAGCTTGGCATTCCCTCTCTGGCTATTCAGTGCTGGCCATGTTTGCCGATTATTTCCCAGATTTGATCCTTCCAGATGTTTTGAAGACTTAAGGCCTGCATCGTCCCTTCAACCCTCTTCCCGAGTTGCCAGGTCAAAACTTCGGTATCCCAGGGCTTCGGAAATCTCCCCGCTTCCTACCGTATTAGCCCCTTTCAGGTCGGCCAGAGTGCGCGATACCCGCAAGATGCGATCGGAGCTGCGGGCTGAAAGACGCCTCTGCGTGATGATGGCTTCCCATAGGTTGACGCAGGCTTGATCCAAACCAAGCACCTCCTTGAGGACTCCAGTGGGCAAGTCGCTGTTCGAGCAGCCCCCGGGATTGCGGCGCACCATCCGCGATCTAGCCGTCTTCACCCGCCTTGCCACCTGGGCCGTTGTTTCCGGTCCGCCTGCCCCTAATGCCCTCCTGGGCTCTGACTCCCCCATGACATCCAGGGCGGAAACCAGCTCCCTGGGCTGGGCCCTTTGCATCACCACTTGTAGGTCGATGCGGTCCAGGAGCGGCCCAGAGAGCCGTCCCCAGTAGCGCCGCCGGACCCCTTCTGGACAGCGGCATTCCCGATCCCGATCCCCCCACCAGCCGCAAGGACAAGGGTTGGTGGCGGCCACCAGGGTGATCGCGCAGGGAAAGCGACACCGCTCCCGCGCCCGGCTGATCCACACCTCCCGTGCCTCCAACGGTTGCCTGAGCTGGTCAAGAACCTCCCGGCGGAACTCCGTCAGTTCGTCGAGAAAGAGCACGCCCCGATGGGCCAGGCTGAGCTCCCCGGGCCGCGGCCGGCTCCCCCCGCCCACCAACGCCGCCGCCGAACAGCTGTGGTGAGGACTGCGAAAAGGGCGTTGGCGCATCAGGCCTCCGCCTTCCCCCAACAGCCCGGCCACGGAATGAAGTTGGGTCAGTTCCAGGGCTTCTTCCCGGGGCAGCGAGGGCAGCAGTCCAGCCAAACGTCGGGCCAGCATGGTTTTGCCACTGCCGGGTGGGCCCACCAGCAGCAGGTGGTGGCCTCCCGCTGCGGCGATTTCCAAGGCTCGTCGGCCATGACTCTGGCCCCTTACATCCGCCAGGTCCAGGCCCGGTGGGGCCGGGTGCGCCTTCGTGGGGTGGGGGAGGCACAGGTGGCGTTCCGGATGGGCCAGTTGCTCCAGGGCGCCAGGCAGATCGTGGGCGCCCCACACGCGCAGTCCTTCCACCAAGGAAGCCTCGGCGGCATTGCCGGCGGCCACCAGCAGCCCCCTGGCTCCCAGGCGCCTGGCCGCCAGGGCCAGGGCGAGCACCCCACGAATTGGCCGCAGGCCGCCGTCCAGTCCTAGCTCTGCCGCACTCCAAATCCCTTCCATGCGCTCTGCAGCCAGCTGGTCGCTGGCCACTAGGAGGCCGAGGGCGATGGGAAGGTCGAAGGCGGGACCCTCCTTGCGCAGGTCCGCTGGGGCCAGGCTCACGACCACCCGCGTCAGGGGCATCCGTAGGCCACTGTTGCGCAAGGCCGCCCGCACCCGTTCCCGCGATTCCTGGACCGCCGCATCGGCCAGGCCCACCATTTGCAGCCCGGGCAGGCCGGGGCCGAGGTCTACCTCAACCCGCACGGCGACCGCCTCCACCCCCTGCAGGGCGCCGCTGTGGCAGTGGGCCAGGGCCATGGTAGTTGGGCAATGTCTCTGGCTTATTAGTGCCACCCCCTGTCCCTGAAGGCATCAGGGGCAGAATGGCCCTCTCGCCAGGGTCCTGGCGGTTGCCTTGAGCGCGGAGTTTCCCCTTCCATGAGTGCCAGTGCGGACACGATTTTCGGGCGCATCCTGCGGGGCGAAATACCCTGCGAGGCCCTGTATAGCGACGATCTCTGCCTGGCCTTCCGGGATGTCAATCCCCAGGCGCCAGTGCATGCCCTAGTGATTCCACGCCAACCCATCGCCCAGTTGGCTGAGGCCGGTCCTGAGGATCAGGTGTTGCTGGGCCATCTGCTTTTGGTGGCCGCCAAGGTTGCTCGTCAGGAGGGTCTCGACAGTTGGCGCACCGTGATCAACAGCGGCGCGGAGGCAGGTCAGACCGTTTTCCACCTGCATGTCCATGTCATCGGCGGGCGCGCCCTGAGCTGGCCCCCAGGTTGATCCCCGAACGCTTGGCCCAAGCTGATTCCTGAACGATTGGCCCGGGAGGTTGCCCGCAAGAGGGGCACCGGGCCAGCGTGCCGCCCCATAATCCGCGCCCTTGGGCCAACTTTCTTCCGTGCGGGCGGCAACAATGGCAGAAATCGCCGTTGTGCATGAATCCCGTCAAGGCCCTGCGCGAACAGCTGGGCAAACTGCAGCGGCTTGCCCAGCCCTACTTCCTCCCCCTCGAAGAGGGAAGGACCGGAGGGGGTGCCTTTCTCCTTTTGGTGGGGGCCTTGCTTGCCATCGTTGTCGGCTTGACCCTTGTGTTGCTGACGGGGGCCGTCGCCCTCAGCGGTGCCCTGATTCCCCAGCTGCAGGGTCGGTTCCTGCCTGGTATCCCCCAGCAGGTTGCTGGCATTTGGGCTGGCCCGATCGGCTGGCTGCTTATGGCCTTGATGGCGGCAGGGGTCTTCTGCTTCTGGCTCTATCGCGGCCAGTTGCGACAAGGGCGCTGGGTTCCCTGGGTGTTGCTTGGGGTGATTGCCCTGTTGATCTTGGTGATCAATGGCATCAACGTCGGTATCAGCTTCGTCGCCCGCAATGTCGATAACTCCCTGGTGGCTTA
>CAMDWF010000284.1 GCA_945878795.1 Synechococcus sp. UW140 | reverse complement strand
CACCGGCGCTGGTGACGACGAGGTGGATGTGGCCATTAGCGCCGGTTTCGAGAACAAGGTGTTTACCGGTTCCGGCACCGACGTTATCTACGCCGGCAGCCGCGATGTGATCACCGGCGGCGGCGGCGCTGATCAGATCTGGGCCACCGCCGGCAATGGCAACCGCCTCAGCGGCAATGGCGGCGACGACGACTTCGTTATCGGCACCATGGGCAACCGCGCCCTTGGCGGCGAAGGCAACGACAAGTTCGACATCCTTGAAGGTGCCGGCACCAACTACCTCAATGGTGGCGCTGGCTCCGACCAGTTCTGGCTGATTAGCGCACCTGGTGATAAGCCTGCCGCTAAGCAGTACGTGATGGACTTCAAGGCCGGTGAAGACTTGGTAGGCCTGCGGGGCGTGGCCTTCGCTGACCTCAGCTTTAGCCAGGTGGGTACTGACACGCTGCTGAAGGTGGCTGGTTTCGAGGTAGGCCATTTCGCCAACATGAGCGCTAGCGCACTGAACAATCAAACCAACTTCGCCGGTCTGGCCTGATTTGTTCGCCTGATTCCATGAACCTGATCTCCAACATAATTGAAGATCAGGTTCATTTTCCAAGAGACATTGATCAATAGCAAAACGACTTAACTTGATCTGCCATTGATCAACATTTAAACGTTTCTGCAACACAAAAACAACGAAGCGAAATTCACCCGAGCCATGCCATCACCATCAATTAGTTTCAACCATGGCGTGGCTTCGGGTGATCCCTACCCCAATTCAGTCATCCTTTGGACCCGGGTTACACCGCTCCAGGGACTGGAAGACAAAATTGATGGAACATGGCAAGCCTCGCTAAGCCCTGGCTTTGAGCCCGCTTCGATCGTAGACAGCGGCACCTTTAGCACCACTGCCGCCCGCGACTGGACCGCGAAGGTGGAGGCCGATGGGCTGAACGCCGACACCACTTATTACTACCGCTTCCGCATCGGGGATGTGGAGTCGATGGTGGGGCAGACCAAGACCCTAACGGTGGGCGGTGATCCGGTGCGGTTAGCCGTTTTCTCCTGCGCCAACTTCACCGCCGCTGAACAGTTTGCGGCCTACGGTCGCGCCGCCGCCATCAATGCCGTTAATTCCTACGACGCGCTAATACACCTGGGCGACTACATCTATGAATACGGCCCCGGAGGTTACGGAGCAGCCGAGGACGCAGCCACGGATCGGGGCTTCCTGCCAAACCGCGAGATCGTCAGCCTCGACGATTATCGCCAGCGCTACGCCCAATACCACACCGATCCAAACCTCCAGGATCTGCGCGCCGCAGCGCCCCTGATTGCCATCTGGGACGACCACGAAACGGCCAATGACAGCTATGCAGAGGGCGCTGAAAACCATCAAGCCGGCACTGAAGGCGACTGGATCGCCCGCCGGGATGCGGCTCTAAAGGCTTACTACGAGTGGCTGCCAATCCGCGAACCGCTCCTGCGTCAAGGGGTCGACAAGGGCGATGCCACCACACCCCTTACCCAGGGCTACCGCTCCTTCAATTTCGGGGATGTTCTGTCGCTGCATGTGCTCGAAACCCGGCTGACAGCCAGGGATGAGCAACTGGAATACCCAGACGCCGCAGCAGTGCAGGCCCGCATCGGGGCGATTCTCGCGAACCCCACAGAGCTGGCCGCCTACGCCGGCAAGTACGGACTCACTCCACCCGCAACGCAGCAGGCAATCCCGGCCTTCGGCGCTGCCCTTGCACCGGCTGTCACCCAGGAACTGGTGCTGTCCACCGTGCAGAAAGCCTGGGCTGATCCCAACCGCGATCTGATCGGTGACACCCAGCTGGCTTGGCTGCAGCAGCAGATGGCCACCTCCCCCGCTGCCTGGCAGGTGCTGGGCCAACAGGTGCTGATGCAGAGCATGGCCGTGCCGGCGGAACTGCTGCTCGACGCCGGCAATCCCGCCCTGCTAGACAAGTACGCCGCACCGCTGCAGAAGCTCGCCACCGGCACTGCTTTTGCCGATCTGTCGGCGGCTGAGAAGGCCCTCTTCTCCGAACCCAGCAAGATCCCCTACAACCTCGACGCTTGGGACGGCTACGGCGTAGAGCGCGAGATGGTCTTACAGACCGCCCTCGGCCTCGGCAAGCGCCTGATCAGCCTGGCCGGCGACACCCACAACGCCTGGGCCGGTGTGCTCGACACCATGGCCCCTGGCACCAAGCCAGCCGGCGCGGTGGCGGGTGTGGAATTTGCCACCCCAGGTGTAACTTCCCCCGGGCTGGAGAAATACCTTCCTGGGGCTGATGCTTACATCCGTGCCAAATATCCTGCCGTCGATGGCCTCGATGGCCTGTTCAGTGGCTATGTGAACGGGCTGAAGTATGCCGATCTCAATCGCCGCGGTTTCCTTGATCTGACTGTCAACAAAGATCAGGCCATCGGAACGTTCCAGTACCTGGATGGGGTGAATCCTCTGTCCGGCCTGTCCCAGTGGGCCAGTGAAGCTGTGGTTGCGAAAAGCGACTTCAGCCTCAGCCTCAATCCTGAAGCCACCCCGCTGATCAACTGGCAACCGGCCTGGACCGAGCTGGATCTTGTCTTCGGTGTGGCTGTCGACGCCACCGGCGCCCAGACCCTGCTCGACCCGGCCGCCTATGCCACCCTGCCCCGGGTCGGCGTTCAGCTGGCCGACGTATCGGTGCTGGGTTCGCAGAACACCGACCGCATTTTCGCCGGGGTCGGCTCCTTGGTGGATGGAGCGGCTGGCGACGACGAGCTGTTCAACATCGACAGCCTTGGAGGCAACCAATTAGTTGGCGGACTCGGCAGCGACCAACTCTTCCTGCAGGCAGCGAACGATCGGGTCATTGGCGGCCTGCTGTTCAGCGGTGCCGCCGCCTTGGGACTTACCCCCTTCTCGGCCCTGGTGGACCGGGAACGGGACAGCTTCCTGATCGATTCAACTGATCCAAGCAATTCCGGCTCGCTGGAAATTCTTGACTACGAGCCAGGCATCGACCAGCTGCTGATCGACGGGGTCGCCCCCACCGGCGACTGGGCTGCGGTGCGCCAGCAGCTGCAGGGGCTGAATGTGGCGGTTAACGCCGCACCCCAACTCAGCGGCACGCCCGTCGTCATCAGCCTCAAGAGTGGCGTTGA
>CAMDWF010000283.1 GCA_945878795.1 Synechococcus sp. UW140 | reverse complement strand
GAATTTTGAAGAGCCATTTCGAGCGCCGCTGCTGCTTAAGAAGTACAAAAGTTTCGGCAATGCCAAGGTAATTAGCTTATCCTTGGCACGAGATTTTAATCAGATCTGCGAGATTCTGATGCGCTCTAATCTCAACCAGCTACAGCCACGGCAGCAGAAAGAATTGATCGTCAATGACCTGATCCCTGTCTGGAAGAATGGGATGAAGGGTTGATCGTCCCAGTAAGTCTATGGACAAAGAGCTCGCGGACATGCCGGGAAAGGGAGTGCTGATCTGCAAAATCTCTCGGATCGATCGTTGCACCCTGCTCGCAGAGAATCGTGGTCTGCGGCCCGAACAACCTGTGCACAATCAGCCTGAAGGGGCGATAGCGACAGGCCGCTTCGGAGCGCGGAAAACCCCGGTAGCTGATCGTCCAGGGAATGATCACCGCACCACTGCGACGGCCGAGGACATGGAGACTGCCAGATACCCGCTCGGTGATGGGGGTGATCAATGAACCACTCGGAAACAGAAACAGACGGCCCCGACTTTCCAACACGCGCAGCAGATTTCGCAGGCCATTGAGGCGGGAGCGGCTGGAGAGATGATCGAGATTGGTATGGCCGTAATTGCGGGCACTGATGGCAAAGAACGGCAGAATCCAGCGCAGGTGCCGGGCAGCCGTGGTCATGCTGCATTGCCTGAAATATCCCTGCACAAGCAAGACATCAAGGGGAGAGCCGTGGTTGGCGATATGAATCTGGGGCCGATTGATCAGCTCAATCCGGCGCTCCATCAGCACCTCCACACCCAAGCCGCTGAGGCCAAGCTGGGAAGCCCGCTCAAGCAAGCGGCGGGCCGACTGGTGGGCGCCGAAGGCAAGGGCCAGCAGTTGAAGGTAGTAGGTGGCAAAGCCCCAGGCGAGGGTCAACAAGCGCTGTAAAAATTGAAAAGCATCCGGACGGGGGCCGATGGCATGGACGGCCAGGGATGGCGAAACGGTGAAGGTGCTGGCAAAAGGAAAGTGGCCATCAAAATTACCGTTGACCTGGGTGGTTTCGATCATATAGGTATAAAAACGCCTGAACAGATCTCGGGATGAGGGCTGGGGAGCGCTCCAGAAGCCACGAAGTGGCTTCTGATCAGTGAGTCCAGCCATATTGTAGAACGTACGTCCCAGTACCTTTGTGGGCACGGCATGATAAAGAGCCTGCAATCCGACCGTGCTATTGATGGTGAGGACGGACTTGGCATGTTTAAGGATCGGCCCGAGGGCACCGTCATGGAAATAGAGAACACGCTCCGCCACGCCGTGCCTGCGCGCCAGGTCCTTGATCAGGCTTCCATAATGATTGTAGCCACGATCCCGTGGATGATGCTTGAAAGCCAGTCGATGATCCGATGGGGCATAACGCGCAAACGAAGCGATTAGCTGGGCAATAAACGGTTCCATACCGGCATAATCCGATCCCAAACTCACCTGGGAATCGCTTGAAACCTGCAGGGGAACGAGGGTATATGGAGTACCATCCAGCAAGCGTCGGTGAACTGACCGTTCAGTGAGCCTGTAAAGGTGCTTGCGCAGAAAGCCAGTCAGCTGTGCCAACAGGTAGGAGGGCTTCGGTTGGAGCTTGTGAGGACCACTAATAATTGGATAGGGGGTAAAGGCATGTTGAATGAAGGTAGGTAGCTTCCAGCACTTACGCCAACGAATACCGCAATCCCTGGGTGAGGTGGGAATTTCGTCAACCGGTGGCAGATCAAGATAGAAATCCACAGGGAGATTGAGATTGGAGCGTGCATTAACACGTTCAAGCTCTAGACTGACAAAATTAGGCCGAACATAACCCAACTCAAACACCCAGGGTTCAATGGGGTGAGGCAAGGCATTCTCGGCATTCATCTCGCGCACTAGCTCAATGGCCAGTCTATGGGGATCGATAAAATCCCCATACATGAACAGGTGGCGAATACCACGCTCTAGAATAAGAGAGCGTAGAAATGGCTTGTAATCATCCATGGCCCCGGCATAGGCAACTCTCTGATGCGCAGGGAAACCAAATTCATGGAGGGGAAAACTTAGCTTGGTCAGATTCGCGCCCCTCGCCTCGAGGTGATCGGCGAGCCGCGCGAAAAAGCTACCAAGGGGTCCCATCAGTAGCAAAACAGGGCCCTCGATAGCGACTTGTCTCACTCCCCACGCCCAATCAGGGGGGCACCTTACAGCCGTACAGAGCGGGAGGTGTGCGCAGCGATACCCTCTTTCCATCGTCCCCAGTGGCGAAAGATCCTGCGCCACCAGTTCGGCGAACGGGAAGGCTCCTGGGACCATTCGAGCAGCTCCTCAATGGCCTGCTCCGGCTCGATGAAAAGTCCGCTGTGACGACTGACGTAGCGGGGGTACGCCACAAGAGCCCCGTACACCAGCTCATCGAGCTGAAGTTGCCGCCCCCGCCGTGGGCAGGCCAAGCGATCTTGGCTGAGACCCCAGCCCGCAAAGAAGGGCAGGCCCCAGGTGTGAACCTCCACCCCCCGGAGCAGGGCTTCAAAGCCGGCCAGGGAGGTGAGCACATGGACCGCATCGACCTCCTGGTAGAGCTGATCCATGCAACCCTCGGTGAGGAGGGCATCGCACCAGAGCTGCAGATCAGCCTGCGGCGACCCTTCCCGCCGCAGGCCAGCGACCACATCGGGATGGGGCTTGTAGACAATCCAGGCCTCTGGTTCGGCAGCGCGAACCGCCTGAAGCAGCGCCAGGTTGGTGTGCAGGCCAGGGGCCCCGTAGAGGATGGAGGCATCGCTCTCCACCTGGCCGGGCACCAGCACCACGCGGCGACGGCCAGCGGGACGGCGCCAGGGGGGGGCCTGCAGGTTGTATTTCGTCAGGGCTGCCGCGACAAGCTGCTGCCTCAGGGCCGCAGCCCGAGCCCGCTCCGCCTGATCAAAGCGATGATCTCGCAGCAGCGTCTCCAGGTCGGATGCGGCACCAGCGTCGTAATAGATGCCGCTGCGGTCGACCACCCAGGAGATCGGGGCGATCAGATTGGCCCCGAGCCCCACCGAGCGCAGGAAGCCATCCTCGATGCGCAGCAGGGTCGCCTCAGGCTGCTGCAGAAGCCTGCGGGCCACGCCGCGACCTGGGTCCCGGCCCCAGATCGCCACGGCTGAAGCTGCAGGCGGCGATGGG
>CAMDWF010000282.1 GCA_945878795.1 Synechococcus sp. UW140 | reverse complement strand
AGCGCCACTGGGTGAGCATGCGGTCAATGCGATAGGGCTCCTCGCCCACATCTTCTAGAACCAGCACGCAGCCGGCCAGGGGGGGCCACCAACGGGTGCCGATCAGGGACGTGGCCACCGTCAGATTCGTGACCACTAAAGGCCCAGTGGCGACACCGCTTCGCCATCCCACCCCCTGCAGCGGGGACACCCTCTCCCCCCGCAGCAGGGCCACCAACCTGGCCCAGGCGGCCCCATCCCCCTGCATGCCGCCATGGATGCCGCCAGCGTTGCCGGCCGCTAACTGGGCCAGCAAAAGGGCACTGACATCGGAAAAACCCACCAACCACAGGGGCCGAGGACCCGGCTTCCAGCCGGCTTCCAGCAGCCGGGCACTGCCCCAGCCCCCGGCCACCGCCACCACGGCGTCGATGCTGGGATCTGCCCAGGCCCGTTGCACCAGCTGCAGCCGCTCACTGTCACTGGCCGAAAACCAGCGCCAACGCCCCGCCGTGGCCGCCGGGATCTCCAGGCTCCAGCCGGCTGCGGCAAAGCGCTGCTGCAGCGCCAACCCCTCCGTCGCGGCGTCCTCCCACCAGGTGCCCGGGGCGATCGCCAAAACGCGACTGCCTGGCCGTAAAGGTGCCGGGGAGGCCCAGGGCTGTGGTTTTAGCAGGGCCTTGCCTTGGGGTACCGCAACCGCCCATCCCCCAGGCCTGGAGGACCCAAGTCCCAATCCTGATGCCGAGAGGGCCGCCCCCAGCCCCCACAGCAGCGAGCGACGACGCATCCCTCAGCCCAGCAGGCTGGCCAGCAGCCGGCGGCCATCTTCACCCCCAGTGAGACTTTCGCAGGCCCGTTCGGGGTGGGGCATCAGACCAAGCACATTGCCGCCGGGGTTGCACAGTCCCGCCACATCCCCCATCGATCCGTTGGGGTTGGCCGTATAGCGCAACACCACCTGGCCGTTATCTTCCAACTGGCGCAGCAGGTCCTCCTGGACCTGATAACGGCCCTCGCCATGGGCAATTGGTAGGGAAATCGCCTCACCCGATTGATAGCCAGTCAACCAGCGACAGGCCCCAGGCCTTACCTCCAGGGGCGTGGGCTCGCAAACAAAATGCAGGCCGATGTTTCGGGTCAGGGCCCCCGGCAGTAGTCCCAGCTCGGTCAGCACCTGGAAGCCGTTGCAGATGCCCAAAACCGGTCCTCCCTCGCTGGCGAAGCGGCGGACTTCTTCCAGCACCGGCGCAAAGCGAGCAATGGCGCCGCAGCGCAAATAGTCGCCATAACTGAAGCCACCGGGCAACACCACGGCCTCCAGGCCCTGGAGATCGCGCTCTTCGTGCCAGAGGTAACGGGTTGCCATCCCAAGGCAACCCTCCAGGGCCCAACGCACATCCCGGTCGCAGTTGGAGCCGGGAAAAACAACAATGCCAATGGTCATGCGACGGGGCCTGCGGCGGTTTCGATCAGGTCGAGCGTCCAGTTTTCGATGACCGGATTGGCCAGCAGTCTTTCGCTCAAAAATTCAAGCTGCTGTTGGGCCGTGGCTTTGTCAGGGGCTTCGATCTCAACTTCTATTGCCTTGCCAATTCGCAAGCGCGTCACCCCTGCGACTCCCAAACGCCCGGCGGCGGCTCGGGTGGCCTCCCCCGCCGGATCAAGCACCGACGGACGCAGGGATACCTGGACACTGGCGTGGAAATGGGGCACCGGAGCGGGGGCGTTTGCTGAATCTTGCCAGGTGATTAGAGGGCTGCGAAGGCCTCCTCGAGCCTGGCGGCATGGGCGGCGGCGCCCAAAACCACCAGTTCGAGCCCGGGGGCGGCCGCCTCCGGCCAAACGCCCTCGTACCAGCATTCAAGGCGGGGTCCCACGGCTTGGATTTGCAAGGGAAGCCGTTTGCCCTCCTGCAGCAGGCGGCCCTTGAGCCGCAGCACCGGTTGATCCGTCAGCAAGGTCGCCAGGCGCTCTTCGATCTCCTGGCGGGTGTAGGGACCTGGTCGCTGCACCATCACCGAAGCCATCGCGACATGGCTGTGGTCGTGATGGTGGTCGTGATCGTCGTGATCGTGGCTGTCGTCAACGACCAGGGGGATGGCCCGGGCTTCGGTGGCAACGGGTGCCGAGAGCACCAGCGAGGCGTCCACCTCACCCCGGGCCATCGGCAGGACCGGGGTACCGGCACGCACCTGGCTGGCGAGCCGCCCTTGCAACGCCGCCAACGCCGGCCCATCCAGCCGGTCGGCCCGGCTGACCAACACCAGATCGGCGGCCTGCAGCTGGTCGGTAAACAAATCCTCAAGGGCATCGAGGTGATCGAGGCTGGGATCGGCCTGCCGCTGGGCTTCGACCGCCGCCGCATCCCCCACCACATGGCCGGCGGCCAGGGCTTCGCCATCCACGACAGTCACGACCGCATTGACGCGGACGCGACTGCGAATTTCGGGCCAACCAAAAGCTTCGACCAGGGGTTCGGGCAGCGCCAATCCGCTCGTCTCCACAACGATGCCATCTAGCTGGTCGGCCTGGGCGAGCAGCAGCTGCATTGTTGGTAGAAATTCGTCTTGAACCGTGCAGCACAAACAGCCGTTAGCCAACTCCACCAGTCGGCCCGGCAACTGCTCTTCGGGACAGAAACCACAACTGGCAATTAGATCACCATCAATTCCCACCTCGCCAAACTCGTTGACGATCACGGCCAACCGCAGGCCGCTGTTGATCAGGAGCTGGCGCAGCAAGGTGGTCTTGCCGGCCCCAAGAAAACCGGTAACCACGGTCACCGGCAGACGCCGGGCGATAGGGGCGCTCACTTCAGGGCACCAGGGCGGACCAGGTCCAGGCAGCGCCAATACCGATCAAAACTCCACCCAAAAGACGGCGCAGGCCCTCGCCACCCGGGGTCACCAGACGCCTTAATACGGTCAAGGCCAGCAGCAGCAGCAGACCTTCCCCCAGAAATAAACCAATCAAGTAGGTCACCAGAGGGCCCTGGCTCCAGCCCAATACCGCACTGCTAAGGGCATAGCCATGCAGACCAAAGGCGGGCAGTAGCAAAGCCACGGGCCATTGGGCCAAAAGAACCAGGGCTTCCAGCATCAAGGTGGCAGCAACCAGGGCCTCAGCCCCCGGCAGTCCAGGCAACACCAAACCCAGAAGACTGCCAGCCAACCCGGTGACCAGCAGGGCCAGCATCC
>CAMDWF010000281.1 GCA_945878795.1 Synechococcus sp. UW140 | reverse complement strand
TAATGATATGGCGTGGCATCGTATTATTGATATAATTAATCAGGGCGGCCATGGTCGTGCTCTTGCCCGCGCCAGTGGGGCCTGTTACCAGAATGAGTCCCTGGGGGCGGCAGGTCAAATCCTTCATCACTGGAGGCAGCCCCAAAAATTCGAGGCTGGGCATTTCGGTGGGAATCAGACGCAGCACCATGGCCAGGCCGCTGACTGTTTCGAGCAGGTTGATGCGCACCCGCACGAATGAAAATGTGTGAGAAGTATCATATTCTTTATCTCTTAAAAATATATCCAATTCCCCTGGCTCCAGCAGGTCTCTCAGCCACTGGCGAAAAAGGGTGGGATCCGTCACCGGCCAATTGGTGCGCAGGATGTCGCCACGACTGCGGTAGCGAGGCTGTTCTCCCACCCCAAGGTGGATGTCGGAAATGTTGTTGTTGTGGGCTAATCGGACGATGGCTTCGATCGTGTCTGGCATCGGGCCGAAGGGACTGCCGTCCATGGCCCGGGGCGTCGGTGGCGCGATGGCGAAGGGCGGTGGTGGTGGCGGCGGCGGTGGCGGTGAGGCCCCCACTGAGATGAATCCCGCCAAGGGCTGCAGATCGGTCATGGCGTTTTTTGCACTTGTTGCATTGTCTCCATGCTGGCAGCTTGGGCTAAGGATGACTCTCCTTAGGATCCGGTTGTCCGCTCCTTGACCGTGTCCAACTTCCCAGGTGACCTGCCTCTCGTCACCCTTGTGCTGGGCACGCGTCCTGAAGCCATCAAAATGGCACCCGTGATCCGGGCCTTCCAGACCAGTGGGGCCTTCCGCAGCCGGGTGGTCCTCACCGGTCAGCACCGCGAGATGGTGAGCCAGGTGATGGACCTGTTTGCCATCAAGGCGGATCGGGACCTGGCCCTGATGGCCCCCAACCAAAGCCTCACCCACGTCACCACCGCAGCGCTCGAAGGGCTGCGCCGGGAATTTGCTGAGTACAGACCCGACCTCGTTCTGGTGCAGGGTGACACCACCACGGCCTTTGCCAGTGCCCTGGCGGCCTTCTACGAGCGCCTGCCCGTGGGCCATGTCGAAGCGGGTTTGCGCACCGACAACCTCTTTGATCCCTTCCCGGAGGAGGCCAACCGACGGCTGATCTCCCAGTTGGCGGTGCTGCATTTCGCCCCCACCGAACAGGCGGCCCTCAACCTGCGGGCCTCAGGGGTGGTGGGCGAGACGGTCACCACCGGCAACACGGTCATTGATGCCCTGCTGCATATGGCGGAAACCACTCCCGAATGGCAGGTGGAGGGGCTGGATTGGCGCCGGCAGCGGGTGCTGCTGGCCACGGTCCATCGGCGCGAGAACTGGGGGGAGCGGCTCGAGGACATCGGCCGTGGCTTCCTGGCCCTGCTGGACCTGCACCCCGACACGGCCCTGCTGCTGCCCCTGCATCCCAACCCGACCGTGCGGGAACCGCTGCGGGCCCTGCTTGGTTCCCACCCGCGGGCCTTCCTGACCGAACCCCTCGATTACAACCACCTGGTGGCGGCCCTGCGGGGCTGCACCCTGGTGCTCACGGATTCGGGTGGTCTGCAGGAAGAGGCGCCCGCCCTGGGTAAACCGGTGTTGGTGCTGCGGCGCACCACCGAGCGGCCCGAGGCGGTGGCGGCCGGAACGGCCAGGCTGATCGGCACCGACAGCTCGACGATCGTCGCTGAAGCCAGCCGCCTGCTGGAGGACGCCGAGGCCTACGGGGCCATGGCCATGGCCCACAATCCCTTCGGTGATGGCTACGCCAGCGGTCGGATCGTGGCGGCGGCCTTGCGGTTCATGGCCGCTTCTTCGCCCACGGCGGCAAGTCGATGAAGACGGGGGTGTCGCTGGCTAATCCGGAGATGATCTGGGTGTCCCGGCCACTGCTCACCCCCAGTTGCACCGGTTGAAACTTGGGCTCCCGGTCCTTGCCGACCAGCAGCACCCCCGGTCGGCCGTTTTCCGTGACCACCGCCACGGTGGGCACCAGGGTGCGGGGTCCCAGGTTGCCGGTCTTGAAATCGACGTCGGCGGTCATGCCGATGCGCAGTTGGGGTGCGGGCTCGGTCAGTTGCAACTTGACTTCGAAGGAGGTCACGTTGTTGGTTTTGATCGCCCGCGGGGCGATCTGGCGCAACTTGGCGGCAAAGCGCCGATCGGGAAACGATTCGACCCGGACGCTGGCGGGCATGCCCAGCTGCAGGCGTCCCAGGTCGCTTTCGGGAACCTTGGCAATCACCTCAAGCCCCCGGGCCAGTTCAACGATTGATGAGCTGGTGGCTCCAGCGGTTGCGGAGGCAGTGGTGGTTGGGGTGACGTAGGCGCCGGGTTCGGCAAAACGCTGGCTGATGACCCCGCTGAAGGGGGCCCTCACGGTGAGCTCTTCCCGCTCCACCAAGCGCTGTTCGAGGCGCTGGCCGGCGGCGTTGACCGCCATGCTTTTGACCTCGTAATCGGAGCGGAAACGGTTGAGGTCGTTGAGGCTGATGGCCCCTTGGCGAAACAACGGTTCATTGCGCTGCAGTTCACTGCGGCTGCGCGCCTGTTCGGATCTGGCGGCCAGCAGATTGGCCTGCAGCTCTTGAATGCGGTCGCGCAGGTCGCCATCGTCCATGCGGGCAATCGGTTGGCCCGCCACCACCCGGTCGCCCTCATCCACCAGCAGATCAACCAACTGGCCCTGACGCTTGGGGCTGACGTTGACCCGATTGACCGCGTCCAGCTCGCCGGTGGCGGTCACCACCCCGGGCAGGGACCCGGTGCGGGAGAGCACCGTGTAGTCGCTGATATCCCGGTTGGCCAGGGCCTTTTGCCGCAGCCACCAGCCCAGCCCCGCCACGGCGGGCACCAACAGGGCCAGGCTGATCCACAGACTGCGGCGATCCCGGCGGCGGCGGGGTCTCGGAGGTGGCGCCAAGGCCAATTCCGGTTCGCCCCAGGCTGGGTTCAGCGGCCTTTCCAGGGAAGGGGATCGGCTGAGCGAGATGCCTTCCGGTTCCCGATCAGCGGGCTTCAGGGGGATGGGGGCGGACATCAAGGGCCTGGGGGTGGAGCCAGTCTCGCTGTTTATTCACGCCAATGTGATGGCTTCTTGGGGCAGCGGCCCGTAGATTCCGACCATGCTTAAAGCCGGAATCGTCGGCTTGCCCAACGTGGGCAAGTCCACCCTCTTCAACGCTCTGGTGG
>CAMDWF010000280.1 GCA_945878795.1 Synechococcus sp. UW140 | reverse complement strand
GTCTGTGTTCGGTTTGTTGGTAGTGCTCCAAACAGGGTCACAGACCGGCCCACCCATTGCAACAGCAGAGAACTGATGGAGGCGAACCGTCAGCCCCGCCTACGCCGGGGCTGCTCCTCCTGAGTTACACCACTCCACGGGACGCTGCTCGCCAGATTATCACGGGTTTGATGGCTAGCAGCTAGACAGCGGTCTATTGACTAATGTAGATCTTCTGCATTTTTGGTCATGGGAAATGATGTCAAAAAGGTGCAAGCAATCCTCGTACTTCCCTTTCTTTTCCTAAGATCAATATGTTGTTTCGCTCCCGTCACCATGGCCCTCATTCGCTGGGAACCTCTCAAGGAAATCGAAGAGTTGTTTGGCCGCTCCTGGCCGAGACCGACAATTCGCTCTGACCAATTATTGGGAATGGCTGATTGGAATCCCCGGGTTGATATCAGTGAAAATGACGGCCAATACCTGGTTAAAGCCGATATTCCTGGTGTACCAAAAGAGGACATTAAAGTAACTGTTGACAATAATGTGCTCACGATCCAAGGCGAACGCAAACAGGAGCAGGAAGAAGAGAATAAACATTTTCATCGGGTTGAACGTTTCTATGGCAGTTTTATCCGCAGCTTCACCCTCCCCGATGACGCCGATGCGGCAGCACTCAAGGCTGCTGCCCTGGAAGGGCAGCTCACCGTCACCATCCCTAAAAAAGTAGCCGTAACCTCGGCCAGCGCCGTGCAGGTGCCGGTGGCGTGAACCCCTGGTTGCAGCCAACCGCTTGCCCCTTTGGCTGAACCGCTACAGGTCCGGCCATGCCTTGGCCGAGGCAGTCCGTCAAGGGCAAGTCCGCAGCATCAAGGCGTTGATGCTGCTCCGGCCTCGGGAGGGGGCTTCTCCCAGCTCAGCCTCAGCAAGGTTCTGGAGTATCTAAAGTCTGCAGATGCCAGCAGTTATCATCTACAATACTGTGTCATTTCCTAAGTCAGATTCTCTACACCGCAAACATGATGCGATTAATTTTTGTCTCAATCTATCCATTGCTGCCGGCCAATTTCGACAAAGTGCGAAGCCAAAATGCCCTTGGTCTTCCTGCAGTTTAGAATCGGCATTCACGCCCTAACAATCAAGGAGTATCCATGACCGACCTCGGTAAATGCCCGTTCCTGGGCAATGCGGGCCGAGTCACGGCAGAACGGGGGACTTCAAATCACGACTGGTGGCCTAATCAACTTAACCTCAATCTTCTGCACCAACACCCTTCGGCAGCCAATCCGCTGGGGGCTGGATTTAATTATGCTGATGAATTCAACAAGCTTGATCTCCAGGCGCTGAAGCAAGATCTGCATGCCCTGATGACCGATTCCCAGGATTGGTGGCCCGCCGATTGGGGCCATTATGGCGGCCTATTCATCCGTATGGCCTGGCACAGCGCTGGCACCTACCGCACCGCCGATGGACGGGGTGGCTCCGGCGGCGCCAACCAACGACTGGCGCCCATCAACAGTTGGCCCGACAACGGCAACCTCGACAAAGCACGACGCCTGCTCTGGCCGATCAAGCAAAAATATGGCAACAGGATTTCCTGGGCCGATCTCATCATCCTCACGGGGAATTGCGCCCTTGAATCGATGGGCTTCAAGACCTTTGGCTTTGGGGGCGGCCGTGTTGATCTCTGGCAACCCGAGGAAGACATCTACTGGGGTAACGAAAAGACCTGGCTTGGTGATGATCGCTATAGCGGCGACCGTCAACTGGAGAGCCCCCTGGCCGCCGTGCAGATGGGCCTGATCTATGTCAACCCCGAAGGCCCCAATGGCAAACCGGATCCCGTCGCCTCCGGCCGGGATGTGCGCGAAACCTTTGCCCGCATGGCCATGAACGACGAGGAAACCGTCGCCCTCGTCGCCGGCGGCCACACCTTCGGCAAGGCCCACGGCGCCGGCGATCCCGCCCTGGTGGGCCCTGCCCCCGAAGGGGCCCCCCTGCACGAGCAGGGCCTGGGCTGGCACAACCGTTTCGGCAGCGGCAAGGGCATCGACACCATCACCAGTGGCATTGAAGGGGCCTGGAAACCCAACCCCACCACCTGGGATCAGGGTTATTTCGAGATGCTTTTCACCTACGAATGGGAACTGGTGAAAAGTCCCGCCGGTGCCTGGCAATGGCTAGCTAAAGACGTCAAAGAAGAGCACATGATTGCCGATGCCCATAACCCCGCCATCAAACATCGGCCGATGATGACTACGGCCGATCTTTCCCTGCGCTTTGATCCCCTCTACGAACCCATCTCGCGCCGCTTCCATCAGGATCAGCAGGCCCTGGCCGATACCTTTGCCAGGGCCTGGTTCAAGTTGACCCACCGAGATATGGGTCCCAAAGTTCGCTATCTCGGTCCCGATGTTCCAGCCGAAGAGCTGATCTGGCAAGACCCCATTCCCCCTGTCGACCATCCCCTGATCGAGGCGCCGGAAATCGCCGCTCTCAAGGCCCAGGTGTTGGCCTCCCCCCTCACGATTGGCGAACTGGTGGCCACCGCCTGGGCCTCGGCCTCCACTTTCCGCAGCTCGGATAAACGGGGTGGCGCCAATGGGGCCCGGCTGCGCCTGGCGCCCCAAAAGGACTGGCCGGCCAATCAACCGGCCCAATTGGCCAGGGTGCTCGGCGTGCTCACGGCGATCCAGCAGGAGTTCAACAGCCGGGCCAGCGGTGGCAAAAAGGTCTCCATCGCCGACCTGATCGTGCTGGCCGGCAATGCTGCCGTCGAAGCCGCCGCCCAGGCCGGCGGCCACAGCATTGAGGTCCCTTTCAGCCCGGGTCGCACCGACGCCACCCAGGAGCAAACCGACATCGAATCCTTTGGCGTGCTCGAACCCCAGGCCGACGGCTTCCGCAACTATCAAAAGCAAGCTTTTGCGGTTGCGGCGGAGGAGCTGATGCTGGACAAGGCCCAGTTGCTCACCCTCAGTGCTCCTGAAATGACCGTCCTCGTCGGCGGCCTACGCGTTCTTGGCGTCAGCAGCGATCCTGCGGGCCATGGGGTCTGGACGAATCGGGTCGGCACCCTCAGCAACGATTTTTTCTTGCATCTGCTCGACATGGACACGGTCTGGGCCCCCACCTCCGCAGCCGCCACCAGCTTCGAAGCACGGGACCGCAGCAGCGGCGCCCTCAAGGGCAGCGCCAGCCGCGTCGATCTGGTGTTT
>CAMDWF010000279.1 GCA_945878795.1 Synechococcus sp. UW140 | reverse complement strand
TGGAACACCGGGTCAATGTGGGCCCCAACGGGGTCAAGATTGGTTATCTGCGGCTGAAGCAGTTCAATGCCAATGCCAGCAAGGACACCCAGGCGGCTCTCAAGGACCTGGAGCAACAGGGCGTTCAAGGCTATGTGCTGGATCTGCGCAGCAATCCTGGCGGATTGCTTGTGGCCAGTGTCGAAATTGCGCGGCAATGGCTCAATGAAGGTGTGATCGTCTCCACCAAAACCCGGGACGGCATCCAGGACATCAAGCGGGCCAATGGCCACGCCATCACCAATAAGCCCTTGGTGGTGCTGGTCAATGAGGGATCGGCCAGCGCCAGCGAAATCCTGTCGGGGGCCCTCCAGGACAACAAACGGGCCCTTTTGGTGGGCCAGAAGACCTTCGGTAAGGGACTGGTCCAGTCGGTCCGTCCCCTCTCCGACGGTTCTGGCATGACCGTGACCATAGCCAAGTACCTAACCCCCAGCAACCGCGACATCCATAAGCACGGCATTGCCCCGGATGTCACCGCCAAGCTCACCGAAGATGATGCCAAGCGTCTCAAACTTGAGGACCTGGGCACCTTGAAGGATCCCCAGTACAAGACGGCCGAATCCACCTTGATGATGCAATTGCGCATGGTGGGCAGCAACGCAGGGCCTAGCTACAAACCGGGGACTGCCAACGTTCCTGCTGCCCTTGCCAAACCCTAGTAACCCCAGCGAGCCGTCCCTGACCCCAGGGGCGGCCGCTAACGGTGCTGGCGCCGACGTCTTGATGGGCACCCAGGCCGTTGGCCCCCAACCGCCGGCTTCGCTTTGGGATCAAAAACCCTGGTGGTGCCAGCCCTGGACCATAGTGCTCAGCGGTTTGATCGCCATTGCCGGTAGTTGGTGGCTGCTGCAAATTGCCTGGATCACGGCCTTGGTGTTCGTGGCCATTGCCGTCTGGTGGCTGCTGTTTCTAGTGCTTGTGCCCAGGGCCTACAAGCAGAGCCAGAGCTGACCTGGGAGCCTGGAGCAAATTTCAGGCGACCGGCTGCATCAGGCCGCCGCCTGGGGAGGAATCGTCGTCATCGTTCTTGGTGTCCGCGCTAAAGACGCCATAGAGAACCACCGCCAACCCAGCCAGCAACAAAGGCAAAAAAGCGGCGACGCCCTGGCCGGGGGTTCCAACTTCCATTAGTTCGCCCATGGCCCAGACCGCAAGATGAAGTCACCTTAACAAAACTCAACCGCCTTGGGCGGGGCCATCGGCCCCGGCTTGCAGCCAGCGCTCCAACCGCTCGGCTAAGGCGAGGCAGCGGTCCTGTTCTTCCCAGAGCAGGGGGCGCCGCTCGGCACTGACCGCAAAAGAACGGTGCTGCAGATCCCGGCCCAGATACAGCAAGGCCGCCCGGATCCGCTGCCAGTCCTCAAGGCTGGCTTCAAAGCCAGAGGCCTGGTCATCACCCATCGGGGAGGAGGGGGAAGCGGTCGCCACCATTACCAACCCCGCTGGGCCACCAGGCCCAGGGCCAGAGACACCGCATCCACGCAACGCTGGCAGCGCCGCTTGACCTCATCCTGGCTGCGGGCCCGGCCGAGGTAGTCCTCCAGGGCAGCGGGGGTTTCAATGGCGGCCAGCTGGGTGGCGCTGCGGGCGCCTAGAGGGGCTTCGCTGAGCAGACGGCTGACGAGCTGATGCTGCCAAAGGCGATGGGCGGGGGCTCCAGGGGCAAAGAGGCGTTGCCGCAGCATCTGCAGACAACTCTGACGAAGAGACTGCAGCTGGGTGCTGCGCAGCCGCCGGCTGTTGGGGAGTCCTTCGGCGTCACCGGCCGGCCAGGGGGTGGCCCCAGGGTGGGTGAGCGGAGCCTTTGGGGCGGCGGGGGCTGGCGTGGCGGGGGGCGCCTCCATCGTCCAGCTCAGACCGGTTCCCGGCAGTCCGAGGGTGGTGCGGGGCCCGCCGCGGCGGTTGATCGGCAGATTCAGGGAAGCACCAGGGCCCCCGAGGGAAATCGAGCTCAGCCCCCGGCTCGTGAAATTGAGTCGCAGGGGCCCGATGCGGGCGCTGCGGCGAAAGCGGAAAGCCATCGATGGGCAGGGGGCTGGCTGAAGCGGTTTGGCCATCCTGGGGCAGAAGCCGGTGTCTCCGACCTGATTGCTAATGCGAATCTCTTGCAAAAAGCAGGGTGGCTTGATTAGGTTGCGAGTCATTCGCAAGAGATCGGCTGGCCAGCCCAGCCATCGCCCCTTTTGCTGCTTCCCCCCTAGAGCGATACCGTGAACCCAAGCAACATCCATGTCAATCCCGGCCAAAGCGTGCTGATTGGTTCGGGACCCGGCTCGGGGGGGGGCTGCCTGGAAATTATTGAAGGCATGGCGCGGGTCTACTGTCCCTGCCCAGAAACCCAAGGCATGACCTTGGCCTTCTTGCAGGCTGGCGACCAGCTGCGCACCGAGCGTCTCTGTAGTGAGGGGGTCTGCGTCGAAGCCTTGACCGACCTGTGCTTCCGCAGCGACGCCACACCGACCGACAGCCAGGGCTATGACCCCGTCAACGAATGGACCTTGCAACTGCTGCGCATTCGCCATCTGGGCAGCGCTGAACAACGGCTGCATGCCGTGCTGGCCCTGCTGGTGGAACGACTCGGCCGCCGCCGCGGCGATTGGTGTGACCTGCCCTTTCGCTTGACGCACGAACGCATAGCCGAATTGATCGGTACCACCCGGGTCACCACCACAAGGCTGCTGTCGCGAGTCAGATCGTCGCAGTTGATCCAAGTTCCGAACGGTGAACCCGGTCTGCGGGTCGCCCCCAAACTGCTGGATCGAGCCCCGCTGGGGGCCGGTTGAAGCTGGGCGGGTTTTGGGGACAGATTGAAGCGGGGCAGCCTCTAGGCGGGCCCCTTAATTCTGATGCGGGCTCTCAATTCAGCGTTGCCGCACTCGAATCGGAACCAAGGCGGGCTGCATGAGACCACCGCCGCCGTTGTCGTCGTCGGAATCGAAACCAAACCAAACCACCAGAGCGAGCACAACGAGAGCCAGGGCTGCGAAGAAAAAGTCGCTCATGGATCCAGGTTCGGTAATCAACCATAACCCTTAGAGCACCCCCGTACGCAGTGATGACGGCCGAACCTCCGGTGCATCAGGGCTGGATCAGCCGAATCCCTTGCCGGCATCGCGGGCAACACAGGCCTGGAGCTGCTGGCGCAAGCGGGCGTGATCGAGAC
>CAMDWF010000278.1 GCA_945878795.1 Synechococcus sp. UW140 | reverse complement strand
CGGCGCAGGGCGGCAGCAGGCGGGCGCAGGGCCAGGGAGGCGCCGGCGCCACTGAGAACAGCGCCCCCCAGGGCTGCCCCAGTGATCCAGGCACCCAGGGGAAGGGCGGGACTGCTCCAGGTGAGCAAGCGCAGGCTCAGGACGGGCGTTGGGTTGAGCGCACCTACAACCGTGGCCGCCACCAGGGGCGACAGCAGGGGCAACAACAGCAGACGACGCAGCAAGGGCGGCAGGGCTCAGGGCTCAGGGGAGGATGGATGGGGTTCCTGGGCCACCAGGGGGCAGCGGCCCCTGCCAGCGGCGCAGGGATCCCAGTTCCATACCCAGCCCATCAAAAACGCGGATGACCAGGAAGTCCACCATTTCCGCCAAGGTGGTCGGCTGGTGATACCAGGCCGGCACCGGCGGCGCGATCCGGGCTCCCGCCTCGGCCAGGGCGGTGAGATTGCGCAAATGCACGAGGTTCCAGGGCAATTCCCGCGGCGCGATCACCAGGGGCCGCCCTTCTTTGAGGTGCACATCGGCGGCCCGCTCGATCAGGTCAAGGGCCACCCCGGTGGCAATCCGCCCGACGGTGCCCATGCTCGCCGGCAGAATCACCATTCCCCGGGTGCGATAGCTACCGCTGGCGATCGCCGCCGCCTGGTCATTCCAGCGGTGGCAACGCAAGTGGCCGGCAGCTTCGCCGGTGCGTTGGCGCCAAAATGTTTCCTGGGCCTCGGGTTCGGAGGGCACCCGCACGCCCAGCTCAGCCTGCCAAACGGCGATGGCGCCACGGCTGGTTACCATCTCGACCGTCTCGCCGGCCTGGAGCAAAAGGGCCAGGGCCCTTTCGGCAAGGGGTTGGGCCGAGGCCCCGGAAACGGCCAGGACGACCGGAAGGGCGGGAGTCATCAAGGACGTCTCAGGATTCGGCCCAGGCCAGTTGACCCTGCTCGACGGCCTCAGGGGGAAGCCCCGCAGGGTCGTCGCCGCCCTGCTGCGCTGTGGCAGGGGTTTGATCCACTACCAGATCGATCTGGTTGCGAAGGGCGTCGACCTGTTGGATTTCGACGTCCACCATGTCGCCAAGCAGGTAGGTCCGGCGGGAGCGGCGGCCCACCAACTGGTTCTGGCGCGAACGGTATTCGTACCAATCGTCCTTGAGGGAACTGACATGCACCAGGCCTTCCACCTGGGATGGCGGCACCTCAACAAAGAAGCCGTAACTCTGGACGCCGCTGATGCGACCAGGCAGGGTCTGACCAACCAGCGGTTCGGCGGCACGGGCCTGGGCCATTGACACCACGTCGTCTTGAAACTCCTGAACGAACCGGCAACGGCCGTTGAGACGGTTGGCCAGCCCATGGCTGAGGCTGTCCTGGAACGGAGCCAGCTGGGATGGGGTGAGCAGGGCCCAATCGATGGCGCCATGGCAGGCGTCCGACGCCACTTCGACAGCAATCTTGTGGCGCACGGTGGGGCGGTCCTTGCCATCCACCAACAGGCTCACCAGCAGGTGCTGGTTGAACACATCCCCGTAATGCAGGCTGGCGCAGCTCCAGGGGGCGAAGGCCAAGGTTTCAGCCGCCAGGGCATTTTCACCGGGCACTGCCCCATAACGAAGCGGTTGCATCGCGTCACGCAACTGTTGCTGCAAGGCCCGGCTGCGATCGCTGGCCACGATCAGCGGCAGCAGGTCGATCGCCTTGGCTTGGCCCTCCTCACCCAGTTCCAGCGGTATGTCGAGCGCCACCGCCATGCGAGCCACCTCGTTTATTTGCCCCTGGTCTGGGGCGTCATTGAGGGCAAAGAGAGCCGGTAACTGCAGGGCCGCCATGTGCCGGCCAAGGGCACGGTGGGCCATCAGAACCGTTTCGCGTAAAAGGCTGATTGGGTGGTCTGCCGCCAGGGCCACCAACCATCCCTGGGGCGGGGCATCGGGGGGCGGCACCTGTAGATCCGCCAGGCTGGAGAGGGTTGGCAACGGCAGGTCAAGATCGATCGCGCCGCTGGCCTGGCGGATCTGCCGCAGCAGGGTGGTGAGGGCCACCAGCTGCTCCACCAGCGGCAGGTGCTCCTTCAGGGGCTTGAGGGCTGCGGCAATCGTCCGGGCCTTGGGTTTGCGCTCCGCCAGGGCGGCCATGGCCTCCACAGTCAGCGCAGCATCGGGCTTGATCTGGCTGAGGCAGAAGCGATAGTGCTCCAGGGCGCCTTTGGCATCAAGGTCGAGGGCCACCGAAACCGCCGCCTGGGGGGTGCCCACTTCAAAAGCCGCGGCTTTGGCAAGGGCTGGGCTGAGCAGGGGCAGCCAATGGGATCCCGCCGAGAGGGTTTCGGCCTGCTGACGCAACCAGCTATCCAGGGGACCGCCGACAGCGAAGCGTTCGGCCACGGCCGGCGCATGCAGCCACAGCCGCCAACCACCCTCCCGCTCCTCCAGGGAAAGGGCCGGCAGGATCGGAGCATTCGCCCCGGACCAGCCCCGGGGCAGCAGGGTCGGCAACCCCGTGAGATCGTCACGGCCCTTCTCCACCGGGGTGCGCAGGCTGGCCCGGGGGGGCATAGGCAGCGACTGGAGATGGTGGCGGACCAGGAGCAGGTCCCTGTCGGCGGCCTCGCCGCCCCGCACCGGCAAGCTTCGGGCCACATGACCCTGGGTTGCGAACTGGCCGACTGGAAAGCGGTCGATATGGACCTCGACTAACTGCTCCTGGCGATGGGCTAGGTGCTGACCATCTGCGGGGGGGAGTTCGACGGTGGTGAGCAGGCGGTCATCAAGGGGAACCGCCAGCAACCGGCCATCCTGTTCTTCGACCTGGGCGAGCACGCTGGTGGCATGGCGTTCAAGGATGCAGACCACACCGCCTTCGGGGGAGCGGCGGCGGGCACCTTCCCGGGTGATGCGCACCAACACGCGATCGCCATTCCAGGCGTGGTTGAGCTGGTGATCACGGATATAAATGTCTTCTTCGCCGTCTTCGCGCAGGGCGAAGCAGAAGCCCTTGGTGGAACAGCGCAAGCGGGCCGCGACCAGATCGGGGGTCTCCAGGCGGCGCCAGCCCTCGGGTGAGGACTCCACCAGCGCCAAGCGGCTGAGGGCTTCCAAGGCAATGTCCAGTTGCTCAAGCTCGAGGTCGGTGCCTAAGGAGAGGGCCTTCTGGACTTTGACCAGCGACAGCCAGTCGGTCGTGGAGAGTTGATCAAGCAGGTCAGCGACCGTGAAC
>CAMDWF010000277.1 GCA_945878795.1 Synechococcus sp. UW140 | reverse complement strand
GCCTGTTTCCACTGCACCGTTCCTGTTTGGAACGGCCAAACCCTGACGACATCGACCACTGACGCTGCTGATCTCAACGAAGAGAACGACGGAGATCCTTGACGAACGCCCCCCCCGACCCGTAGTTTCAAAACAACAGCGCGGAGCTGATCCTCATCCGAGACCTGGTTCCAGCCTTTCGAGGTTCACACCAAACTCCCCAAGAGTTAAGGTCCCTGGTTTCGGTAGCATCTTCTCCACTGTGGCCTCGCCCCCATCGTCTAGAGGCCTAGGACACCTCCCTTTCACGGAGGCGACAGGGGTTCGAATCCCCTTGGGGGTATTACTGAAAATAAATTAATCTGTTGGTTTTAATTAATTTGATGCTCAAGAAAAAATTTGGTTGGATTTAGCCTTTATCAGCGCGACGGTGAGCTTCGCGTTGCACTCCTCTTAAATTGTTGCCAAGGTCCTGCTGCAGCCGCTGTTCAATCAAGCTGATCGGCATGCCGGGATTCCCCTGGACAGTCAGGTCATAGAGCAACCACGTGCTGGACGCGTCAGTCCCAATCATCCAGAATCCCTCAAAGCAGCGGAAATCTCCTTCGACCATCCGGAACGCCAACTGGCCAGCCTCCAAGTTTTCCTGCAGCTCAAGCAGCACCCTGGCGGTGAAGCGCAGTCCACAAAAATGCTGGGTGCCAACCTGTTCGACCCGCACCTGGTTGCCTTCCCGGCAGAGCTGGCGTGAAAGGCTGAGATTGGGAATGAAGCGATCCAGATTGTCGTAATCGGTGAGGGCCGACCACAACCAATAGGGCTCAATTCGCAAACGCAACTGGGCCGCCAATCGGCGAGTGCCCTGGGGCAATCGCTCCATTTCCTGTTGGATCGTATCCAGGGGGCATTGGGCACCCGAAAGCCGTCGCTCAGGGCAGCGATCAGGCATGGGCGCGGAAAACGGTGCCAGGGTCTGCGTCAAGAGAAAACGGGAGACTCGTGCGGGGCGACGGACACGGCTGCAGGTGCCAAGCCCCAAGTCAGGACAAACCTAGCGGCACTCCAGCAGCCCGGCGAGTATTTCCTCCTGGAAGGGGGGTCTGCAGCTTTCCCTATGATCGCTGCGTTTTTAGTCGGCTGTTCCGAGATGCGCGTTTCCACAGGCAACACCAGCGGCTCCGACGGCCGCATGTTCACAGTGGTGATCGATAGCCTGGGCGTCAGCCGTCCTCGGCGGGCCACCAGGCAACTGACGGTGCCTTTCCAGCAACTGCAGTCGCTGCTCCAGTCCGTCGCCCTCAGGGGCGGTAGCCTCAAGATCATCAGCGTCGATGGCCAGCCCCTAGCCGTCCCTGCAGCGGCCGCCCAAGCGCCTGGCGGCACCGCCGAGGCGGCTGCGGGCGACGGCGGGGCCCAAGCCCCGGTGGCCGCCGATTCGCTTGCCGCCGCCCCTTCCCCCGCCAACAAAACCGCCGTGGCCCACGCCGACGTTCCCGTCAATCTTTATAAGCCGAAAGAACCTTTTATCGGCACGGTCATCGACAATTATTCCCTGCTTGTCGATGGCGCCATCGGCAGGGTTAACCACATCACCTTTGATCTCAGCGGAGGCAACCTCCACTACATTGAAGGTCAAAGCATTGGCATCATTCCTGACGGCACAGATGCCAACGGCAAACCCCACAAACTCCGCCTTTACTCAATCGCCAGCACTCGCCACGGCGACAACGTCGAAGATGGCACGGTCTCCCTTTGTGTTCGCCAGCTCGAATACGAAAAAGATGGCCAAACCATCTATGGGGTTTGCTCAACCTTTCTTTCCGATATCGAACCTGGAGCCAAAGTCAAAATCACCGGACCGGTGGGCAAGGAAATGCTTCTGCCCCCTGATGAGGATGCCAACATCATTATGCTTGCAACCGGCACCGGCATTGCGCCGATGAGGGCTTACCTGCGCCGCATGTTTGAGCCAGCCGAACGAACCAAGAATCCTGAATATCAGTTCGCCGGTAAGGCTTGGTTATTTATGGGGGCACCCAAAACCGCCAACTTGCTCTACGAAGATGATCTCCAGCGCTACCTCACCGATTTCCCTGAAAACTTCCGTTACACAAAAGCCATCAGTCGCGAGGAACAGAACGCCAAAGGTGGGCGGATGTATATCCAGGATCGGGTTCTCGAAAATGCTGAAGAAATCTTCTCCATGATTGAGAACCCCAAGACCCATGTGTACATGTGCGGTTTGCGGGGCATGGAGCCGGGTATTGACGAGGCGATGACGGCGGCCGCTGCGGCCAAGGGTCTGAATTGGGCCGAGCTGCGTCCCCAGCTCAAAAAGGCCGAGCGCTGGCACGTCGAAACCTACTGAGCCCATCAGAGATCGCACACACCTGGGGCCGGTGCGACCAGCCAACCGATCCTGAGCCGTTAAACCTGGTGCAGTGCAAGGGCCGCCGATGACCTCCATCCTCACCAACCCCCTCAGGGTTGGGCTCCGCCAGGAACGGGTGATCACCCCCCAATGTTTGGTGATCTTCGGGGCCAGCGGCGATCTCACCCACCGCAAGCTGATACCGGCGCTGTTCGAGCTTTTTCGCCAGCGTCGTCTGCCCAGCGAATTTGCCATCCTTGGTTGCGCTCGACGCCCCTGGAGCGACAGCGAATTCCGTCAGCGGATGCAGGAGTCCCTTGAGGCCGAAATCGGCGACCACCTGCCCGCCTGGGAGCAGTTTTCCCAGGGGCTTTTTTACGAGCCGGTCGATCTCCAACAGAACGACCACATGGTTCGCCTGGCCCAGCGACTTGAGGCCATTGATCGCTTGCGGGCCACCCGGGGTAACCGCACCTTTTATCTTTCTGTTTCGCCAGAGTTTTATGGGAGCGGCTGCAAGGCCCTGGCCTCGGCCGGACTGCTCGCCGATGCCGAGCGTAGTCGCATAGTTATCGAAAAACCGTTCGGCCGTGACTACGGCAGCGCCCAGAACCTGAACCGCATCGTTCAATCCTGTGCCAATGAAAGCCAGGTCTTTCGCATCGACCACTATCTGGGAAAGGAAACGGTTCAAAATATTTTAGTTATGCGGTTTGCTAACACGATATTTGAACCAATCTGGAACCGGAATTACATCGCTAACGTGCAGATCACCGCTGCCGAAACCGTCGGTGTTGAAGAAAGGGCAGGCTATTACGAATCCGCAGGTGCCCTGCGGGACATGGTCCAAAACCATCTCACCCAGATCCTGGCCCTCACAGCGATGGAACCGCC
>CAMDWF010000276.1 GCA_945878795.1 Synechococcus sp. UW140 | reverse complement strand
GGGCCTCGGCGTCCACCACCTTGCCGATGAGCCGGCCCCCCAGCTTGCCGATGCGCTTGCGGACCACCTCGCGGGCATTGGTGACCTCGATGATCAGCACGGCCACTGAGCGAAGGCAGTCACCTTATAGAGCGATGCTCCAGCGGGGGTAGGGAGCGGGATGGGGCCGCTGCCTCAACAGAGCGGTTCGAGCAAGTCTTCCAGGTCCCGCAATTGGCCGGCGGGCACCAGTCGGGACAGGGGCAGGCGGGTGGCGCCACCGCCAATCGGCACCTGAACGGCCTCCAGCGCCTGGCGGGCAGAGACCCCCGCGCCCTGGTCCAATCTGCCGGCGCATTCGATCGCCAGGGCCTGGGCCAGGTGGGCATCCCCCAGGTAGAGGTGCCAGTCGCCCACCTGGATGTAAATACGATCGGCGATGGCTCGGCTGAGGTCGTCGAGTTCGCGGGCTGCCAGCGTCATGGGGAAGGGGAAGGTCGAAGCGCTACCACCACGCTGCCATGCACCAGGAGGGCCCCCGCCCAGACGAGGCTGAGCCAGCCCAGATGGGTCCAAGGGTGTCGCAGTTCTTGTACGAACCAGAGGCCGCTGTTGATGGCCGCGAACAGGGCAGCATGCACGGTGAAATTGACGATGCGTGCGAAGTGCCGATAGGTGGGGTCGGTCGGATCGGCGGGTCCGTACCAGCGAATGGGCATGGCGGCGTCTGCAGAAAGGGATGGGCGGTTGACGGATGGGCCCCCTGTGCGGTGAGAATGTGGGGGCAGGCGCTTGTAGCTCAGCGGATTAGAGCATCTGACTACGGATCAGAGGGTCGGGAGTTCGAATCTCTCCAGGCGCGTTGTTCACCATGGTCGCCCTTCGGGCGACTTTTTTTTTGGCCAGCACCGTTGTGATTCCATTCCCCTGCCCTCGTGATCCGCTTACGATCATGGGATGCGTGAGGCAAGCGGCCCGCCCGTCGGTGACCGCTCCCTGCCCATTGATCGCAAGTTTCCGTCCGCTGATCGAACCCCAATTCCATGGTCGCTGACTCGATCGACACTCCCCTGGCTAGCGGCGATCCGGCCGTCGCCAACCTGATCGCCTCCGAGCTGAATCGGCAGCAGAGCCATCTTGAGCTCATCGCCAGCGAGAATTTTGCTTCCCGAGCCGTCATGGAAGCCCAGGGCTCGGTGCTCACCAACAAATATGCCGAAGGTCTCCCCGGCAAGCGCTATTATGGGGGCTGTGAGTTCGTCGATGGCATCGAAGCCCTTGCCATAAACCGTGCCTGTGAACTGTTTGGTGCTGCTTGGGCCAACGTCCAGCCCCATAGCGGCGCCCAGGCCAACTTTGCGGTGTTCCTGGCCCTGCTCCAGCCCGGCGACACGATCCTGGGCATGGATCTTTCCCATGGCGGCCATCTCACCCATGGATCGCCGGTCAATGTGAGTGGCAAATGGTTCAAGGCCGTTCACTACGGCGTTGATCCCGAGACGCAGCGGCTGAATTTCGACACCATTCGCCAGCTAGCCCTTGAGCACCGGCCCAAACTTATAATTTGCGGCTATTCCGCCTATCCCCGTACCATCGACTTTGCCGCCTTCCGGGCCATCGCCGAGGAGGTGGGGGCCTATTTGCTGGCGGATATGGCCCACATCGCCGGCCTGGTGGCCGCCGGTGTCCATCCCAGCCCCATCACCCACTGCCATGTGGTCACCACCACCACCCACAAGACCCTGCGGGGGCCCCGGGGAGGCTTAATCCTCTGCGGCGATGCCGAGTTCGGCAAGCAGTTCGACAAGGCCGTGTTCCCTGGTACCCAGGGCGGCCCATTGGAGCACGTCATCGCCGCCAAGGCAGTGGCTTTCGGCGAAGCCCTCCAACCCCCTTTTGTCGACTACAGCCAGCGGGTGGTGGCCAATGCCCGGGCCCTGGCGGCCCGATTGCAGGAGCGGGGCATTGGCGTGGTCAGTGGCGGCACCGACAATCACATCGTGCTTCTGGATCTGCGCTCGATTGGCCTGACGGGCAAAGTGGCCGATGGTCTCGTCAGTGAGATCAACATCACCGCCAACAAGAACACCATTCCCTTCGATCCCGAGTCTCCATTTGTAACCAGTGGCCTGAGATTGGGGAGCGCCGCCATGACGACCTGCGGATTTGACAGCCCCGCCTTCGTTGAGGTGGCAGACATCATCGCTGATCGGCTCCTGCACCCAGACGATGGGGCCGTGGCCCAGCGCTGCCGGGAACGGGTGGAGGCCCTTTGCACCCGTTTTCCCCTTTATGGTTCCGCCCGTGCCTTGCAGCCCGTCTGAGATCGGGGCCGACCCCTTCACCGTCTTTCCGGCCTGATGGCGGCCCGTCTCTTGCCGTGAATCTTGCCCAAAGCCCGAACGCGGCCGCCCTGCTGACGGCGCTGCTGGCCGCCCTGCTCACCGCGATGATCGTGCCCTTGGTGCGCCGGGCGGGTCTGCGCTGGGGTGTCGTCGACGCCCCGGACGCCCGCAAGCACCACCTGCGCCCGATCGTGCGCCTGGGCGGAGTGGGCATCGTGGCGGGCTTCAGCCTGGCGTTGGCCCTGACCTGGGCCTGGGGGGGCTTCGCGGGATTGGCCCCCGACAAGGACCAGTTGATCTGGACGACCCTGGCCGGCTCGCTCTGCTTCTTCGTGATCGGCCTGGCGGATGACCTCTTTGCCCTGCCGCCGCTGCCCCGCTTGGTGGGCCAGGTGGCCGTGGCGATGGCGGTCTGGACCCAGGGGGTGCGCATCGGCAGCATTGATCTGCCCTCCACTTTCCTGGGCACCGGCGCGGTTGTGACGCTCCCAGCCTGGATCAGCCTCTTGGCCACGGTGTTTTGGCTGGTGGGCATAACCAATGCCATCAACTGGCTTGATGGCCTTGATGGCCTGGCTGCAGGCGTCAGCGGTATCGCCGCCGTGGCCTTGCTTTCGGTGAGCTACAGCCTCCACCAGAGCGCCCCCGGCTTGTTGGGGGCCGCCCTGGCGGGTGCTTGCCTGGGCTTTTTGCGCCATAACTTCAATCCCGCCAAGATCTTCATGGGAGATGGCGGCTCCTATTTCCTCGGCGTCGCCCTGGCTGCCATCAGCATCGTCGGACCGGCCAAGGCCCTCACCAGCGTCAGCCTGCTGCTGCCCCTGTTGATTCTGTCGTTGCCGCTGGCCGACATGTCGGCCGTGATCATGGGGCGCCTGCGCGAGGGCCGTTCACCCTTTTATCCCGATCGCCGCCATCTCCCA
>CAMDWF010000275.1 GCA_945878795.1 Synechococcus sp. UW140 | reverse complement strand
GGTGTACCAAGAGGTGGCGAAGGTGGTGCCGGTCAGCCAGCCCCCCAGTGCCAGGTAGGCGCAGGGGAAAAGCAGCAGACCGGACCACCCCACGAAAACAAAGCGGTCGCGCTTCAGCCAGTCATCGAGGACGTCGAACCATCCCCGGGCCGATGGCGCCCGCCCTACAGCAATCGTCATGGGAAGAACGGTGCGGGAAACCCGCTGGGCTGTGGGATACCCGGCGATCGTAACAACCCTGCCAGGATGGACGCGGCCGCCCGACATCGGCTGAAATCAGAAGGGGGCTGCGGTGGCCCAGTTCGACTCGGTCCAGGCATTTCGCTGGCCCTGGCCCGACCGGATCGACCCCACGGCAGGATGGGTTGACCTTATTCCTATTCTTTTTTTATGGCCTCCAGCAGCGTCCCCCTTTCGACCGCTCCGGGTTTGGCCGATCCTGACCAGGTGTTGGAGCAGCCGGTGCTGGGCTCCAGGCGTCTTTCCAACCTGCTTGTGGCCACAGCGGTCAGCATTGGCGGGCTCGGCTTCCTGCTGACCAGTGCCTCCAGTTATTTTGAACGCAATCTTCTGCCGATCGGCCATCCGGCGGAGCTTGTCTGGGTGCCCCAGGGGTTGGTGATGGGTCTTTACGGCCTGGCGGCCCTGGCGCTGGCTGCTTATTTGTGGTCAGTGATCGTGATTGACGTCGGTTCCGGAAGCAACCGTTTCGATCGCACGGTAGGTCAAGCGCGCATTACCCGTCGGGGATTTCGTCGTCGCATCGAACTGGACATACCCCTGAGGGATATTCAGGCCGTCAAGGTTGATGTGCGTGAGGGCATCAGCCCAAGGCGCAGGCTGGCTTTACGGCTCCAGGGTCGCCGCGATTTGCCGCTGACCCAGGTGGGTGAGCCCCAGCCCTTGGCCGATCTCGAGCTCTCTGGAGCCAAATTAGCCCGTTTCCTTGGTGTGCCCCTGGAGGGCATCTGATCCCAATGGAGATTCATTTCAGCACCCAAGTTCAGTCGCCCTGGCGGCTCAAGTTGGCCCTTTTCGTGCTCAGCCTGGTCCTTCCTTTTAGCCTGTCGGCCTGCGCTGCCGAACCGGCCACGCCCCCCCTGGGTTGTGCCGTGGCCACTACCCCATGCCTGAGTGGCAACGCCAAGGTGGCCCTGCAGACCAGTCGGGGCGAAGTGATTCTGGGCCTGGATGGCAAGGCTGCCCCATTGACGGCAGGAAATTTTGTGGATCTTGTCAAACGCGGGGTCTACGACGGCACCGTCTTCCATCGCGTCGTTCGAGAACCGATGCCGTTTGTGGTGCAGGGTGGCGATCCGATCAGCGCCGATCCCAAGGTGGCCGCCAGTGATTACGGCACCGGCAGCTACATCGATCCCACGAGCCGCGAAGCCCGCTTGATCCCCCTTGAAATCGGCCTGAAGTCCGAGGTCCGGCCCCGCTACGGCCAGCCCCTGACCACCCCGGGCATCACCCGGGAGTTGCGGCTCAGCCACGAACGGGGCGCCTTGGCCATGGCGCGTTCAGGGGCTGCCAATTCCGCCAGTGCCCAGTTTTATGTGGCCTTGGAGGCCTTGCCCGAGCTGGATGGTCGCTACGCCGTTTTTGGCAGGGTCACTAAGGGGATGGAGGTCATCGACAAGATTCAGCAGGGCGACAAGATTTTGCGGGCAACCGTTATCGAAGGCGGCGCTTTGGTGAAGGGTGAACCCTGAACTGGATGCGGGCCCCGCTACCGATTGGGGCGTGGATTGGGGTGATCACGGACTCTGGCATTGGCAGGGCCACGGCTGCCACTGGCGCCGTATTGGCAATCCAGCCGATCCCCCCCTCGTCCTGATCCATGGATTTGGGGCCGGCAGTGGCCATTGGCGCCACAACGCTGGTGCCTTGGCTGCGGCGGGTTGGCAGGTCTACGCCATGGACCTGCTTGGCTTCGGAGATTCAAGCCAGCCCTGGCTGCGGCTCGATAATCGTCTCTGGGCTCGGCAGCTAGGGGCTTTCTTGGACGAGGTGGTGCGAGGGCCGGCGGTGCTGGTGGGCCATTCCCTCGGCGGACTGGTCGCGCTCACTTGTGCCGTGCATTTCCCCGATCGGGTGCAGGCTGTGGCTGCGGTCCCCTTGCCGGATCCTGCCCTGTTGATCGCGAGGATGGGTGGCCTCGGGGGCTCCCCCCGCCAAGCCCCATGGCGCCGCCGGTTGAAGCGTTGGATTGTGAATCTGCTTTGTCGGTTGCTGCCCTTGGAGGTGATTGTGCCATTGCTGGTCCATTCCCCCCTTTTGGACCTGGGTCTTCAGTCGGCTTACGACAACCCGATCATGGGTGATCGGGAGCTGCGACGGGTGATTGCCAGGCCGGCCCGGCGTCCAGGGGCGGTCAGGGCCCTGCGGGCCATGAGCATTGCCATGCCGTTGCGTCCCCATCAGGCCACGGCCCCGGCGTTGTTGACCCGCCTGAACCAGCCCCTGCTGTTGATCTGGGGTCGTCAAGATGGCCTGGTGCCCCTGGAGGTGGCCCTGCAGTGCAGGCGCTGGCGGCCCCATACCCCCCTGGTGGTCTTGGATCAGGCCGGCCATTGTCCCCATGACGAGCGGCCGACCATCTTTAATCAGACCTTGCTGGAATGGCTTGAATCCCTCTCCCCATTGCTCAGCTGAGACTGGCTGGTGGGATCCATTTTGGGAGTGGGTCCCCGGCACCACCTAGGTTTGGAACGGGCGACCCGGTCTTGGAACGATGAAGCACACCCTTTCGGTGCTGGTAGAAGATGAATCCGGTGCCCTGAGCCGCATTTCGGGCCTGTTCGCCCGTCGTGGCTTCAATATCGAGAGTCTGGCGGTCGGGCCGGCGGAAAACCGCGGCGTTTCGCGTTTGACCATGGTGGTGGAGGGCGATGACCGCACCCTGGAGCAAATGAGTAAACAACTCAACAAGCTCGTCAATGTATTGGGTGTAATTGATCTCTCCACCATTCCGGCGGTGGAGCGTGAACTGATGTTGTTGAAAGTGTCGGCACCGCCCCAAAACCGCAGTGCGATTTTTGATCTGGTGCAGGTGTTTCGCGCCAAGGTGGTGGATGTGGCCGATGATGCCATGACCTTGGAGGTCGTCGGTGATCCGGGCAAGCTCGTGGCCTTGGAGCGCCTGCTGGAGACCTATGGCATTCTCGAGATCGCCCGTACCGGCAAAGTTGCCCTGGAGCGGGCCTCAGGGGTGAATACTGAATGGCTCAAGGCGGTCACCTTGGAGAAGCGGGTGCCGGCCT
>CAMDWF010000274.1 GCA_945878795.1 Synechococcus sp. UW140 | reverse complement strand
AACGCCAGGAGAAAAGCCTATCTGAATTTTGCTCACAATTAATAGTTTGGCCATCTACAGTGATCATGCCACTGTCTGGATTTAGCAGACCCATCAACAAATTGATTGTGGTACTCTTGCCGCTGCCGGTGCCACCAATTAAACCTATTCTTTCACCTTTCTTAATTTCAAAGCTGAGGCCTTTTAAAATCGGCTTAGCATGATTTTCGTACGAAAAATATACCTCCTCAAACCTAATCTGGCTTTTAAAATCAAAGGGAACTTTACAAAGAAAATCAAAACCTACTGGCAGGGGCTTCTCTAGTATTTCCACCACTGCTTCGAATGCACTTTTCTTAGCCTTAATGGATACCCAGCAATTATACATTTGCTGTGATGCAGGCAGGATGCGCTGGGCACCAAGCGCTAAAGCTCCAATCAAAGGTAGGATAGATATCAATTCACCATGACGACTACTAAGTATATATGCAACGCCAGCAATGACGCATAGACCCAGCGCCTCCATAATGTGGCGGGGGAAAATACCTATAAAGTCTATTTGGGCTTGGATTCGGCGCAAGGGTCGATCTGATTGACGATATATGTTTAAATATACTAACTGACTTCCATCTAACAAAACATCCCTTATCGCGCCGAGGCCTTCTTGCAGGGCCTGCAAACTTTTTTGGGTTAACATAGCGACATTCTTACTATTTCTGGCAATCTGGTCTTTGCTTAATTGTAAGGTTATCCAGTATAGAAACGCAAGTACACCGCCAGAGATCAACGCGACCTTTCCATCAATCCACAGCAGAGCCAACACAAGACCTAACAGCACAAATCCCGAGGTCAGCAGTGATAAAAATGCATTAATTCCATTTATTATTAAATTTACCTGGCTTTGCAGTGCTGTTATTACAGAACTGCTATTGCGAGCTACATGCACCCCATAGGGTTGGTAGAGCGTGCGGCGATAGGCCTCACAGCTCAGGTCACTACCTATCGCAGCTGCCAAACGGCCATTTAGCCATGAATTAAGCAGCTTCACCGCTGCCGCTAAAATTGCCCCTAAGCAAAATAACAAACTAACTGGAAGTAGCAGCTGGGATTGGGAACTTATTGATAGGAGTGGCGCCAGTTGCTGGACCAAAGGGAGCTGCCATATCTTGGCTGGATTGGCTAATACCGAAAGAAATGGAAATACCGCCGCGAGGGAAAATACCTCTGCTCCACTGCTAGACAGCATCACCAAAAGCAAGGCCCCAAGCTGAACACGACGGCGGCGGCTCATGAGTCTCCAAAGCTTGCTCATCAAACTTTGGAGTGAAGGGGAGATAGATTTTTGATCTTCAATAGCCATAACAAGTTTATTCTATTTTAAATCCAAATAGAGTTAGGACATCCGCAACCAGAAATCAAGGCATGAGTATTTTTTTGCATAAAGCCGTTGCGATTGGAGCCTACATAAATTATCGAGCTCAAGGCTTCCTGTCCGCCAGAAAAATTCGGAAAGGCATACGCTTATATATTGGTGGAAGGTATAAATAACAAGTCAGCAAAAAAATTACGGCAAAGATTCACAGTAAAAGTTCCTGATTTCATCACCGATTAAGTCGGCGGCACCCGTGACCAGAACCGGCTGGTTCATGAACCGAGCAACTTTCGGAAGTAGGCAATGGTGGGCTCCAGGCCCTGGTCCAGCGGCACCGTGGGTTCCCAGGCCAATTCGGCGCGAGCCAAATCAATCACCGGTTGGCGCTGGAGGGGATCGTCCTGGGGCAGGGGCTGATCCACAAATGCCAGCCCAGGGTTAATGCGATCGCGCACCAGCTCCGCCAGCTGCTTAATCGTGAACTCCGCTGGATTGCCGATATTGATCGGCCCGGTGTGGGCACCATTCATCAAGCGGATCAGCCCCTCCACCAGATCGTCCACAAAGCAAAAGCTGCGGGTTTGGTTGCCGCCGCCATAGAGGGTGAGGGGATCGCCGCGCAGGGCCTGCACGATGAAATTGCTCACCACCCGGCCATCGTCGGGGAGCATGCGGGGCCCATAAGTGTTGAAGATCCGAGCCACCCGGATCTCGGTGCCGTGCATGCGCCGGTAATCAAAACAGAGGGTTTCAGCGATGCGCTTGCCCTCGTCGTAGCAGCTGCGGATGCCGATGGTGTTCACGCAGCCCCGGTAGCTCTCGGGCTGGGGGTGCACCTCGGGATCGCCGTACACCTCACTGGTGCTGGCCAACAGCAACCTTGCCCCCACCCGTCGGGCCAGGCCCAGCATGTTGTAGGTGCCCAAGAAGCTGGTTTTGGCGGTTTTGATCGGGTTGAACTGGTAGTGCACCGGGGAGGCCGGGCAAGCCAAATGCCAAATGCGATCCACCTCGAGCTTGATCGGCTCGGTCACATCGTGGCGTATCAGCTCAAAGCGGGGATGGCCGATCCACTGGGCGATATTGCTCTTGCGGCCCGTGAAGTAGTTGTCGAGGCAGATCACCTCCTCACCGGCCTGCATCAACCGGTCCACCAGGTGGGAACCCACAAAACCGGCTCCGCCGGTGATCAGGTTGCGCGTCAGAGAAGCGGGCATGGAGTTAGGTACCGATCAGCTTGAGTAACGGTGTTGGTGCCACGCCCAAGCGTGGGCAAGGATTGTGGACAGCTCGGGATAGCGGGGCTGCCAACCCAGCTGTTGGTAGGCTTTTGAAGCTGCAGCAACCAGAATTGGTGGGTCACCAGGCCGGCGAGGTGCAACGTGGGCCAACAGGGTCCGGCCCGTCATGTCCCTAGCAACATCGATCACTTGCTGCACCGAATAGCCTGTGCCAGTGCCCAGGTTGAAGATGTGCTGACGCGCTTTTGATTTGGCCTCCGCCAGCAGCATCTTCAACCCAAGTACATGGGCATCGGCCAGATCACTGACGTGGATGTAGTCGCGGATGCAGGTGCCATCCAGGGTGGGGTAGTCATCACCAAAGATCTGCAAGTAAGGAATCCGACCCGCAATCGCATCGAGCACCAAGGGGATCAGGTGGGTTTCGGGGGTGTGGTCTTCGCCAAGATCTCCGGCTGGATCGGCCCCGGCTGCATTGAAGTAGCGGAAGATCACACTGGGGAGCCCATAGGCCTCCCAGAAATCGGCAATCAGCTGCTCAACCATCCACTTGCTGCGCCCATAGGGGTTGATGGGCTTCTGAGGACAACTTTCTGCGATCGGAATCTGATCCGGATCGGGGATCCCATAGGTGGCGCAGGTACTGGAGAACACCAAGGGCGGCGGCGGCGTGCCGCGGCGCTGGCCCTCGCCCAGCAAGGCCTCCAGCAAGATGAGCGAG
>CAMDWF010000273.1 GCA_945878795.1 Synechococcus sp. UW140 | reverse complement strand
CACCCTGGTGATGCTCGGCTCTCCCCATACGGCCCTGAAGGCCACTGCCATGCGGGCCCGGGTGGCGCGAGAGCTGCCGGGGGCCTTCTTCGCAAGCGCCGACACCGATCCGGTTCGCTATGTGGCGGTGGCGGGGGCGATTGATCTGGCCGAGGAGGCCGCTCAGGCCAGCGCCACGGCCCGCCGGCTGGCCCCCACCGCCTACCGCAACAGCACCGGCGATCCGGCCGATCGGGGCGATGGCCTGGTGCCGGTGGAGTCGGCCCTGCTGGAGGGTGCCGAAGCGGTGGTGCTGGAGGGGGTGGCCCATGGCGGGGCCTTTGGACCCGTCTGGTACGGCACCCCGGCGGTGGTGGAGCGCTGGTGGGCGGCGGTGGCCAGCCCAGCCGGCGGGGCCGCCAGCGGCGCGGCCTGAAGGTCAACTGCGCCGCAACCAGCCCGGCGCGCCGGAGAACCACTCGCCCAGATCGTCGCGGCGGGGATCGAAGGCTCCCTCCGGCCCCACTTCGCCGAGATCCATCTGGGCGAGGAAGCGATCCAGTCCTTCCCTGGGTGTTCCCTGAACCTGGGTGCGTCGAGCCCGGCGTAGCCAGCTCCACACGGTGGGATCGCGGTCGGCGAACTTCTGCACGTAGATGCGTTCGGCGAGGCTCACCGGTTCGGCGGCAGCGATCCGGTCGATGATCTCCTGGAGCCGAAGCCTGGTTTTCGGCGTGAGCATGGAGAGGGGTGCAATGGGGTGGCGGCAGATTCAGACCGCTGGCCCGATGAAATGGTGGCGAACCGTACCAATCCCCCCGCTATGTCAGCGGATCACCGTGATTTCCGGATGCCATCGCTACCGAACTGGATTCGTGGTGCTGAAAAGCGGCGAATCACAGCGCCATCGACCGGTGTTCGGCGCGGCATTGATCAGCTTATGCCAACAATTCCGTGGTGATGGTTGATGGTTATCTCATCGTCCGCTAGGGATCTAGCGCTGCGCCGTAGCGCCCCGCCGTCGCACTCTGTTGGCGGTGTCCTCAGCTGCGGCATGGGTCTTCGGCGCGGTGAAGTCCGATCGGTTCGGGTTGTGTTGTGGCCCCGCCCAAAGCATTGCCGCACCCCTAGCGTCACGGGTCATGGACCAGTTCCACCTCTCCATCCCCGCACTCGACCTGGACGCCACCCAGCGCAGGTATGTCGAGGGGCTCGGTTGCGTGGCCGGCCGCTGCAGTGCCCATGCCCTGATCCTCGATCTGGGCGGCCACCAGCTCGTGGCCCAGCGCACCGATCCGGCCGTTCTGGGCGAGCAGCAGCGCGGCATCTATCCCCGCCACTTCGGGCTGGTGTTTGCGGAATGGACGAACTGGCAGGCGCTGCTGGAACGCAGCCGTTCCGCCGGCCTGGTGTTCGGGATCGAGCCGAAGCTCCGCTTTGCCGGTGAAGTGCTGGAGCACCACACCTTTTTTCTGATCGATCCAGCCGGCAACTGGCTGGAGTTCAAGCACTACAGCGATCCGGAGGCGGTGCTCGGCTGCCGCAGCCACACTGCTGGCGTCCCCGCGAATGGTGTAATTCCCCCGGCACCCCACCCCGGCGTAGCCGGGGTGGGGTGCGCACCTCAGGCGGCTGGCCCAACAGCTGGCGTTGCAAGGGGTGGGCAGGCCCGTTTCCCTGGTTCGAGTACCACCTCAACCAGACGAATCATGCCCACTAGGCACTGTGCCGCACCTGAGCTGGCCTCGCTACTCGATGGCAGTAGCGCCGGCGAGTTGATCCCCGAGTTGGCCCGCCATGGGCTGCAGCAGCTGATCGAGCTGGAGGTTGCCGCGTTCCTCGGTGCTGACCGTCATGAGCGCACCGAGGAGCGCCTCGGCCACCGCAACGGCTACCGGCCTCGCACCCTCACCACCCAGGTGGGGGATCTCGCCCTGCAGATTCCCAAATTGCGGGCCGGCAGCTTCCTGCCCTCGATCCTTGAGCCTCGCCGCCGGGTCGATCAGGCCCTGTATGCGGTGATCATGGAGGCCTACATCGGTGGGGTGTCGACCCGCAAGGTTGATGCCCTGGTGGCTGCCCTGGGCTCCCAGAGCGGCATCTCCAAGTCGCAGGTGAGTCGCATCTGCCAGGACATCGATGCCCAGGTGCAGGCCTTCCTGAGCAGGCCTCTGGAGAGCAGCAACTACGCCTACGTGTACCTGGATGCCACCTACCTCAAGGGCCGGCTGGGCAAGGCCCAACAGGTCTGCTCACGGGCCGTGGTGGTGGCCATGGGCGTCAACGCCGATGGTCGCCGGGAGTTACTGGGCATCAAGGTGGGCGACAGCGAGAGCGTGGTCTTCTGGGCGGAATTCGTGGCTCACCTCAAGGAGCGGGGCCTTGCTGGCGTCAGGCTGGTCATCTCAGATGCTCATGCGGGGCTGACCAAGGCCATTCGCCGCCAACTGCAGGGGAGCGTCTGGCAGCGGTGTCGTGTCCATTTCGCCCGCAACCTGCTGCAGTGCGTCCCCAAGGCTCACCAGGGCATGGTCACGGCCGCCCTGCGCAGCGTGTTCGCCCAGGAAACCACTGAGGAGATCGCGTCACGCTGGGACGATCTGGCCACTTCGCTGGCCGATCGCTTTCCCAAGGCCGCCACGCTGATGAACGAGGCGCGGGAGGACGTGCTGGCGTTCCGTCACTTCCCGCAGCCCCACTGGAAAAAGGTCTGGAGCACCAACCTGCTGGAGCGGGTCAACGAGGAGATCAAGCGCCGAACTCGCGTCGTCGGCATCTTCCCCAACGACTCCGCCATCACGCGCTTAGTGGGAGCGGTGCTGCTGGAGCAACACGAGCACTGGCAGCTGGAGAGCCGCCGCATGTTCTCCGCCGAGAGCATGGCCGACATCCCGGACCTGGACGACATACCCACTCTGCAAGCCCTCAGCGCCTGAGAGAGACAGAACTCAGGCCCCAGGTGATCGAGGCTGCAGCGCCCTACAAGGCGCAGCGGCCTTGATCGCCGCCCGGGGGCTGGCCGCTACAACCTCAGGCTGCCCCAGACCACTCCAGCTCACAACACATCCGCGATCTGACGAAAGACTTGACAAGTCATTCGTCCCGATTCATCGTGGCAAATGGAAGTGCATCTGCACCTCCGGAATGACAGCTCGTCATTCCACCCTGTTCAACCTCTGATCAGGGCATTCGGGCCTCGGGATTTACACCACGCGAAGGGACGCGGCCGCAGGTCCTGCCTAGCCAATCCGTGGCGACGGATGCAGGGGCGGTGGGCATTTGGATGGAGTCCGTCATGGCAGACCACCGGGTTGTCGCTGGATTCAGTTTCCTTCCACTGGCCGATTGGCGATGCCCCCAAACAGGGGCAATCGCCG
>CAMDWF010000272.1 GCA_945878795.1 Synechococcus sp. UW140 | reverse complement strand
CAGCGTGGGAGAAGACCAGCACTCGTCTTATCTCCAAAGTCCTACAATGGCAAAGTCGGACTAGCCTTAGTCTGTCCCTTAACTTCACAGGTCAAGGGGTACCCATTTGAGGTGGAACTTCCTGATGGATACGCCGTGAGTGGAGTTGTTCTCTCCGACCAACTCAAGAGCCTTGACTGGCGGTCGAGGAAAGTGAAGTTTATCGAGCGGGTAAGCCCAGATGTAATGGCGATGGTGACGGCAAGGGTGTTACCGCTTCTTGAACCCGATACTCCTGCCACTGAGGGGCAGCGTTAGCCAATGCAGGGGGATGCGCGAAGATCGCGAGCGTGGCTACAATGTGCACACGTCTGCAGGCTGTGGCCGTGGTTCGAGCGAAGCTGGTCAAAATCGGCAACTCGAGAGGAGTACGTCTCGCCAAGCCGCTGCTTGAGGTTGCGGGGCTGGCTGACGAAGTCGAGATTGAGGCGGCTCCAGGGGTCCTGACGATCAGGCCATCGGCTACAACCGAGGGCTGGCTGGGCAGAGGCGGCATCATCTTTCCAGCCGGAGGGAATGATCGATGAGATGAGCGCCACTCGGTTTGATGATGAAGAGTGGACATGGTGACTGAAGAACACGTCTCAAGAGGCGATATCCTCCGCTCACAACTGGCGGTCATCCATACCCTTTTCGTGTGCGTTGCATGTTTGATGCTAAAGACGGTCACGTTGTGGCTGATCAGCTGAGATCTGTCGATAGGGAACGTCTCGTCAAGCATTTGGGGAGACTGCCGGAGACTACGCTTAATGAGCTGCTGGGTGTTCTTCAGGCGATGTTCGCTATGTAGAGGACTGGCTAACACAGCCATTCCCTCTCCACTACACCATGAGCACCGAAGCCAACCGCATCGTTTAGAAGCTCTGGAGCTATTGCACCGTGCTCCCCTTGCCCATGAGCAGACCCAGCCGCTCTTGCCTCCTGATGAACCCCTGCGTTACTGTTATTTCAGTTGCGTGACTCCCTCGCGGGGGCCCCCGGGCCCCACTTTGGGGTGAATCATCATGGCCACTCAGAATCCTCCACGAGATGGGAATATTTTCCCTTCTGTGTGCAGACTTGAGCCACCTTCAGAAAGAGCCGAATATATCAGACATTTATTTCATACATTCTTTGTTGACGCTAAGCCAGCCAAGCATCTTCAGCTAGTTGGGCCTGATGGCGTTGCCTAGGATATTCCTATAGAGATTTATGCGGTGCTGCGGGAAGTCTTTCAGCACCTGAAGGATGGTCAGGCAATTTCTTTGATTCCCGACGATACCCTGCTCACTACCCAGCAAGCGGCGGAGATTCTCAACATCTCCAGGCCTTACCTCTACAGATTGCTGGATGCGGATGAAATACCCTTTGTTCGCGTAGGCACGCACCGCAAGCTGCACCTGGCTGACGTTGAAGCGCTTCGTGAGCGTCGTTGTAACGAGAGTAGGAAAGCCCTCATTTCCATTGCTACACTCGACGAGGAACGTGATGACTATGGCTGTGATTATGGGGAAACAACACGAGAGTGACGAGGCATGATCCACTGCAGTGAGAACTCATTCCATGCGCATGCTGTGGGATGAGGTTCAATCAGGGCCAGGCAGCCTGTAGTAGATTCAACTACAGCCAACGACACCCCATGACCCAGACGCGCGGAGCCGGCGCCCCTCAGGCTGTGCGGTTGTCTCAGGAATTGCTGGAAAGAATCGACCGCTACGCCGCTCGCTTGGAGGGCGAGCTGCACCTTTCGGTGAGCCGCAGCGACGCCCTGCGCCGCCTGCTCACCCTCGCCTTGGAAGACGCCGAGGACACCGCCGAGGCGGAAGCGATCCTGCGGGCCAATGAACCGCGTGTCAGCTGGGAGGAGCTGAAAGCCAGTTCTGAAACGCCCGCTCCGGTGCACGGTTCTTGACCTACCGGATTCAATTCGTCCGCTCAGCCGCCAAGGCCTACAGCCGCCTTGATGCGGTGCTGCAACGTCGGGTGGATCGGGAACTCCATCGCCTCGAAGAAACGCCCCGCCGTGCCGGTGTGATCCGCCTGCAATCCGCCGATGAGCTCTACCGCGTGCGGATCGGCGACCTGCGTGTGTTGTTCAGTGTAGAGGATCAGATTCTGCTGGTGCTGATCGTCAAGATCGGACACCGCTGGTCAGTCTATCGCGGCTGACCTTCCGAGTCTCTGTTCTGCGCCCCCATCAACGCTACAGTTGGTCATCTGGATGGTCATCAGGATGCGACAAGTGACGGTGGCCGAAGCCAAGGCCCAGCTCTCCAGTCTTCTTGATGCCGTCTCCACCGGTGAGCCTGTGCTGATCACCCGCCGCGGCAAGCCCATCGCCGAGCTGGTGGCCCGTCGCCCCGTGCGGAATCTGCTGCCCCAACTCCAGGCCCTGCGTCAGTCACTGCCTCCTCAGCCCAGCAGCGGTGTCGACACCGTACGCGCCCTGCGGGAGGACGCCACCGGCTGATGCTTTATCTCGATACCTGCGTGTTGCTGGCGCTGCTGACGCCCGAGGTCCATTCCCCGTTCGCAACAGCCTTCCTGGAAGAGGCCTCCGAACCCCTGGCCATCAGTCCCTGGAGCACCACCGAGCTGCACTCTGCCCTCGCCCTCAAAGTGCGCACGGGGGCACTGAGCCCTGCCGAGGCTGACCGGGTGCTTGACGGTTTCGAGCGCAGCCTGGCCCCCGCCCTTCTCCTGCTGGATCTGCAGCATCAGGACTTCCTCCATGCCAACACCTGTCTGCGCGGCTGGAGCACCAGCCTGCGGGCAGCCGATGCCCTGCACCTGGCGATCGCCGCCGGCCGGGGCGCCACGCTCTGCAGCCTGGACGCGCCCTTCGTCAAAGCAGCCCGGCTCCTCGGTCTCCCTGCCCTGCTGATCAGCGACAAGGACACGCCGGATCTTGATCGCCACCTCCTCTCCACCACCCCATGAGCGCCGAAGCCAAGCGCATCGTCCAGAAGCTCTGGAGCTATTGCACCGTCCTCCGCGACGACGGCCTCTCCTACGGCGACTACCTGGAGCAGCTCAGCGTGCTGCTGTTCCTCAAGCTCGCGCACGAGCAAACTCAACCGCCCTGGAACCAGGAATCTCCCGTACCCGAGGGGTACGACTGGAGCACTTTGACAGGCAAAGATGGTGTGGAGCTGGAAAGCCAGTAGCGCCGCATCCTGGAGCATCTTGGTAAACAGCACGGCCTGCTTGGGTTGGTGTTCCGCAAGGCCCAGAACAAGATCCAGGATCCCGCCAAGCTCAAGCGGCTGATTTCCGATCTGCTCGACAAAGAGCGCTGGATGATTCTCAGCGCCGACATCAAGGGCGATGCCTACGAAGGCCTGCTGGAGCGCAATGCCCG
>CAMDWF010000271.1 GCA_945878795.1 Synechococcus sp. UW140 | reverse complement strand
TCGGGCAGCGCCCTTCCCGCTGCCGACCTTGACGTGTCTCTTCACGTCAGTGATTCCCTTGCCACAGGCGCCGATTTGAGCCCAGACGTGGCCAATTCCTCCCCCGCTCCCACGGAGATCACACCCGGCGTCCAGCCTGAGGGGGTGGTGCCTAGCAGCGTTGATCTATCCCCCACCGCTTTGACTGCCGCTGCCGAGCCAGCCCCTGGTACCGAGCCCCGCGCAGCTGTCGTCCTGGAGGACATGCCCGCAGCCGCTGCCCTGCCAGAGGTTGTGGCAGCCCTGGAGGCTGCAGTGGTGGCCGCCCCAGCCGATGCCTCCGGTTTCATCGGTTTTGGCCTCAGCCCCGAACTGCTTTCCGGATTGGCGGCCATTGGCTTCCAGGATCCTTCGCCGATTCAGCGGGCCGCCATTCCCGAGCTGATGCTGGGCCGCGATCTGGTCGGCCAGGCCCAGACCGGCACCGGCAAGACGGCCGCCTTTGCCCTGCCGCTGTTGGAGCGCCTGGACCCCCAACAGCGCACTCCCCAGGTGCTGGTGCTGACCCCCACCCGGGAACTGGCCATGCAGGTGGCCGAAGCCTTCAACTCCTATGCGGCCCAGTTGAGCCACGTGCGGGTGCTGGCGGTTTACGGCGGCGCCGATTTCCGTGACCAGATCCAGCACCTGCGCCGGGGCGTCCAAATCGTCGTTGGTACCCCTGGCCGGGTCATGGACCACATCCGCCAGGGCACTTTGGATGTCTCCGGTCTGCGGGCCCTCGTGCTCGATGAGGCTGACGAAATGCTGCGCATGGGTTTCATCGACGATGTCGAGTGGGTGCTTGAGCAGCTCCCCAGCCCCCGTCAGGTGGTGCTCTTCTCGGCCACCATGCCGTCGGAGATCCGGCGCCTTTCCCAGAAATACCTCCAAAATCCCGCCGAGGTCACGATTCGCACCAAGGGCGCCGATGGCCGTCGCATCCGCCAGCGTTTCATCCTGGTCCAGGCACCCCAGAAGTTGGAGGCCCTCGAACGGGTGCTGGAGGCCGAAGGCAGTGAGGGCGTGATCATCTTTGCCCGCACCAAAGCGGTCAGCCTCACCGTTGCCGAAGCCCTCGAAGAACACGGCTACGACGTGGCGGTGCTCAACGGGGATGTGCCCCAGACCCTCAGGGAGCGCACCATCCAACGGCTGCGCGATGGCCAGGTGAACGTACTGGTGGCCACGGATGTGGCGGCCCGGGGCCTTGACGTGGAACGCATTTCCCTCGTCATCAATTACGACGTGCCCTTTGACGGCGAGGCCTATGTCCACCGCATCGGTCGCACCGGCCGGGCCGGCCGCAGCGGCGACGCCATTTTGTTTCTGACGCCGCGGGAACGGCGCTTCCTGGGCGGCATGGAGCGGGCCGTGGGCCAACCCATTGAGCCGATGGATGTGCCCTCCAATGCGGCCATTCACCAGCACCGCCTCGACCGCCTGCACCAACGCCTGGCCAGCACCGTGCAGCAACCCACCACCACAACCGAGGAGCGGGCCCTGCTCTCCGAAGTGTTGCAGCGCCTTGGACAGGAACTTGATTGCTCCCCGGCCGTACTTGCCTTGGCGGCCCTTGAACTGAGCCTGGCCGGCAAACCGCTGTTGCTCAAGGGCGAACAGAGGTGGGGTACCTCTGCTGGCCGTGTCCTGGACAGCCGCGGTGGCGACGGCCGTGGCGACGGCCGCCGCGAAGGCCGCAGTGGCGAATTCCGCCGCGAACGGGATGGCGGCCGCGATCGGGATGGGGGCCGGGACCGCCGCGATAACGATCGCTCGGATCCTGACCGTCCCGAATCACCCCCCGAAGCCCACCTGGAGCGTTTCCGCCTGGAGGTGGGCTGGCGCGACCACGTCAGGCCCGGCAACATTGTGGGTGCCATCGCCAATGAAGCCGGCCTCACCGGGCGATCCATCGGCCGCATCCGCATCTACGAAGGTCACTCCACCGTCGATCTCCCCAAGGGGATGCCGGAGGCTGTCTTCACCGACCTCCAACGCCTGCGGATAATGAACAAGGAATTGCAGATCTCCCGGCTGCCGGTCTGAACATTTCCCATGCCTTTTGCCTCTGACGCCCCCTTTGAGCCGCTTCAGGTCCGATCCCGCATCGGCCTCACCCTGGCGACGGTTCTGGGGGCGGCTTTGCCGCTGGGGGCACTGCTTTTTGGGGCGCTGCCCCTGGCGGCAAGGCCCCTGGCGGCCTTGCCGCTGGAGAGCCGCGCCGAGGGGGTTGGGGCAATTGTCCAGGCGATGTGCCTGACGGCCTTCGAATCGGAGATGGCCCAGGCGGGCAAGGTGGCCCCCGAGGGCATGGCAGGTTTTGCCTGCCGCTGCGTTGCCGACCGCATCATGCAGGGAAGCGGCGTTGAGGTGGCCCGCAAGGAATGTCGCCTCGCCACCATGCAGCGTTTTCCGATCTGATCTGTCGCTGACACCCCAAGGCCCAGGACCCTGGGGCTGGGCTTTGGGGGCGGGTTACCAACTCGCACTGGTGTTGGTGATTGAAGTGAAACTGAGCTGGGATGTGTCCAAACTCTCAACGGCGGCAATCAACGAAGTCTGAACTTCAACACTTTCTGAAAGCACCAAGGTCTGCAGCAGATCAAACTTGTCCTGCAGGCCCAGCTCCCCATTGGGTTGCCAGGCGAGGCTCCAGAACGAAGGGCCCATCGTCATCGGATTGATTGATCAGCATTTGCTGACATTGGTACACTTTCGGTGCCGGGCCCTAGTCCTTTTGATTGTCTTCCGTTTCTCTTCAATTTTCTTCATATCGGCCCGGGGCGGCCTGGCTGGCCAGGGTTGGGGGCGCTGCGGTTGTAAAATTTCAAGGATTCCGAAGGCTCCGGTTCCTGATGGAGCCAGCGATCAGACGAATCCGTTTCGGTTTTTTCTCTGATGACCATCTACGTCGGCAACCTCTCGTTTCAGGCCGAACAGGAAGACCTGCTTGATCTCTTCAGCCAGTACGGAGAGGTCCGCCAGTGCAGCCTCCCCCTTGATCGCGAGACGGGCCGCAAGCGCGGCTTTGCCTTTGTGGAGTTGGATTCCGACGCTTCTGAGCAAAAGGCGATTGACGACCTCCAGAACGTGGAATGGATGGGTCGCATGATCCGGGTCAACAAGGCCACCCCCCGGGAAGCAGGTGGCGGTGGGGGCCGTGGTGGCTATGGCAACCGCGGTGGCGGTGGCGGTGGCGGCGGTCGTCGTTCCGAGGCCGGCGGCGGCAACCGCTGGTGAGCAGGTCGCCTCGATGAGCGGGGAGAGCAGGGGGCTGGGCAGGCTCCTCAGTCGCCTCCACCCCCACGGCCGCTTGGTGCGTCTGGCATCCCTTTGTTCGATCCTGAACAAGCTATTTGATCT
>CAMDWF010000270.1 GCA_945878795.1 Synechococcus sp. UW140 | reverse complement strand
GCCCGCACGAGCTCGACATAATCCGGGCGCAGGCCAGACGCCTCCAGGCGGGCCCGCACGGCGGCGGCCAATCCCTCCGCCCCGGGGTCGGAGCGACTGTCAAGGGCCGCCTGGGCCAGCGCCTGGGGCAAGGCGGTGGCGGTGGCGGCCTCCGCCTTGCTGAGATAGCGGTTGCGGGAGCTGTAGGCCAGGGAATCGGGGCCTCGCACGGTGGCACAACCCTCCAAGGTCACAGCGAGGCCCAAGTCAGCGACAACGCGTCTCAGGATCACGAGCTGCTGCCAATCCTTTTCCCCCATCACCAGCCGCTGGGGCCTAACCAGGGTGATGAGGCGGCAGACAATGGTGGCCACCCCCTCGAAATGGCCCGGGCGGCTATGGCCGCACAGCTGATCGGCCAAGGAGGCCGGCGGCCGGATGCGGGTGATTTCCGCCTCCCCCTGGGGAAACATCGCGTCCAAAGACGGGGCAAACAGGGCCTGGGCTCCGGCCTCAGCAGCCAGAGCCCCATCGCGATCGAGGTCGCGGGGGTAACGATCGAAATCTTCGCCGCGGCCAAACTGCAACGGATTGACGAAAACGCTGACGATGACCGCCGGCTGCCCACCGGAGCGGGGCTCGGCGGCACGGCGAATCAATTGCTGGTGGCCCTGGTGCACCCCCCCCATGGTGGGCACGAAATGGAGCGGCCGGGGCGCGACCCCGATGCGCCAGTTAGTCAGTTGGGCACGGGTGCGTAACAATTCCAAGACTAAACGTCCAAAAGGCCCTGGTGCCAGTGTGGTGCCAAGGCCTAGGGGAAGTGGGCCCTCGGGGCCATAAGGGTCAGTCGAGGACTTCGAGACGGACTTGGGCGACACCGCTTGAAGTCACACCCAGGGCGCTGGCCGCACCATGGGCCAAATCGATAATGCGGCCACCGGTAAAGGGTCCGCGGTCGTTGATGCGGACCACAGCGCTGAGACCGTTATTGAGGTTGGTGACGCGCACCCGGGTACCAAAGGGCAGCCAGCGGTGGGCGGCGGTGTAGGTGCCGGGCCTGAAAACCTCGCCGCTAGCGGTACGACCGCCGTAGAAGCCGGGTCCGTACCAGCTAGCTTGGCCCACCTGGGTGCCTGCGGCAGCAATCTGTTGACCCGGAGCCAGGGGTGCGGTCTGCGGCCTGTGCAGGAAACGCTCGTCGAGGCTAGGGGCCGGATCGGCCGGGAAAATAGCAAAGGAAGGGATGGCACCCGAAAAAAAGCCTGCGGCGTGGGCAGGCAACTGGGCACTACCAGCGAGCACGAGGGCGGCTGAAGCGAGGAGACGGAGTCGGAGCATGATGAACGGAACGCCCTGGTTGACCGGTACGCCTGCCGGAGCGGTGCTCCTGGCTGCGGACGGGCTGCACCGATTTAAAACCCATGGATAGGGCATAAAAATTCGGTGAAGTTAGCCTGGAAATTCCTTACAAAAATAACAACGAGCCCAAGGTATCCCGAATTGGCGGGGCCAAAAAGTGAGGAAGTCGCCCAAATTGATTGATCAGATTTCATCATCCATTGCCCATCCTTTGGCCCCAACTGAAAACCGCGCCCCGGTCACCAAATGGGGACATCGGAAAATCTGATCTTTGGCATCAGCTGGGCAAATCATTGAGCGTGCCGATCTTGAAATCGTCCACCTACCGGGGAGCGGAATGGCGGCCCGGGGTCGCCGCCATCGCAAGATCGGAGCCAGTTCCGGCAGCACGGCGATGGATTACCGCGACTCCGGTGTCGATGTGGTGGCAGGGCGGGCCTTCGTGGAACGCATCCGACGCAGTGTGGAAAGCACGCACAGGCCCGAGGTTTTGGGCGCCCTGGGGGGCTTCGCAGGCCTCTGTCGCCTGCCGGGGGGGCTGCGGCAACCCTTGCTGGTGGCCGGAACCGACGGGGTCGGCACCAAACTGGAACTGGCCCAAGACCATGGTGCCCACCAGGGGGTAGGGATCGATTTGGTGGCGATGTGCGTCAACGACGTGATCACCAGCGGCGCCGAGCCCCTGTTTTTTTTGGATTACATCGCCACTGGTCGCCTCAGCGCCGAGGCCATGGCCCAAGTGGTGGAGGGGATTGCCGCCGGTTGCGTCACAGGCGGCTGCGCTCTGTTGGGGGGTGAAACCGCTGAGATGCCGGGCTTTTATCCCCAAGGGCGCTACGACCTAGCCGGCTTCTGCGTGGGTGTGGTCGAAGAGGAGCAACTTGTTAATGGCCAGGCCGTGACCGTCGGCGATCGAATCGTGGCGGTGGCCAGCAGCGGCGTCCACAGCAATGGTTTCAGCCTGGTGCGCAAGATTCTTGCGGCCAGCGGCCACCCCCCCCACGAACCCCTGGAAGCCAACGGGCCATCCCTGATCGAGTCACTTTTGATGCCAACCCTGATTTACGCCCCGTTGGTGAAGGCGCTGCAACGGCACAACGTGCCCCTGCACGGCATGGCCCACATAACCGGCGGAGGGCTGCCGGAGAACCTGCCCCGCGCCCTGCCGGCGGGGGTCCATGGGGTTATTGATCCGGATAGCTGGACGCGGCCGGCGCTTTTTGACTGGCTGCAGCACCAGGGCCAGGTGCCCGAGGCCGACCTTTGGAACACCTTCAACCTGGGGGTGGGTTTCTGTCTGGTGGTCCCGCCCGAGGCCGTCGTGGCCGCTTTGGCGGTCTGCCAGGCCACCGGTTTCGGGGCCTGGCAGCTGGGCCGAATCGCCGCCGGGGCGGCCCCCCAGGAGGCGTTGGCGGGATTGCCGTACTGAAAGATTCGTGACTTCGCCCACCCCTGGGTCTTTAAGGTTGGTGAGTGATCCCGTATACAAGTCAAAGCGACCACCCGGCTCACCAGTACTGCCCTTCGTTTCCTTAGCGATGCTCGATACCTCGATCCGAATCACCCGTCGCCGCAGCTCAGCTGGTCCGATACCGCCCCAGCGTCCTGTGCAACCTCGCCCCCGTTTCCGGGAGGTGGGTCCCAGCACCGGTTCAGGACCTCGCCCCACCTTCTTGACCCTGAGGGACCACGGCAAGGTGTACGTGGCCGATCTGCCCCGGCTCTCCGACGGTCAACTAGCCCATATCGTCAAGGAAGCAGAAGAGGTTCTCGAAAGCCTCAACCGCCGGCTCCAAGAGCTTGAGGGGCAGATTTCTATCAGCCAAACCGAGCAAGACACCCGTATCCGGGCCACCACCAAGCGGGATGTGACGGAGCGCTTTTTAGCGGCCATCAGCCAGGAACAGGATCTGCGGCGCAGCAACCCGGCGGTTAGGGCGGCGGCGGGTGAATCCCTGTCCCGGGCCTTCCTGGAACTGGCCCGTCATCGACTCCCCGGGTCCACCTTTGACTCGCTGTTGCAGGAAGCCCTGGCTGCTTGCGGGCCCGGAGCCGAAAACGACGACAAGGGTTTGCAGCGCGACGCCCACCT
>CAMDWF010000269.1 GCA_945878795.1 Synechococcus sp. UW140 | reverse complement strand
GAGGCGACCAGCGATTTTTGGTCATGCCCGCGGCCAACATGGGCCGCAGCAGATAACCATTGAACGCCGCAAAACCCGAGCTGGTTATACAGGTTTGCAAGCGGGTCGTACTCCCGGCTTGATCCGCCTCGCCGCGCCCCAGGGCGAGCTGATCGGCCTGGGGCGTCGAGCCCCAGGCCTTGGATACAGGTTGAAACACCAGACGCTGTTCCTGCATGACAAAGCCTGGAACCAGAGTCCCCACCGCTTCCATGCCCAGGTCCTTGCCCCCAAGCGTTGTCTCGGACAATTTCGTACCCGTGCGGCTGCGCACCGGCAGCAGGGTCAACGTCAACATCGGTCCCCCAGAAAGCGGTATCAGGCGGAACTGGCGCGTCGTGCCGAGACTGAGATCGCGGCCCCACCGCGGCGCTGCACTCGGCAGGGCGCTGATGCGATAGCTCGCCATGAGCAAGCTTGAGGGAGCCATAGTTGAGGGCATGGGAGCTGAGAGGCCCACCACTTTCTGTGTGGTGACAAAGAAGGTGAGCAGGATCAGCCCCGCCAGCAGGCGCCGCAGGGGAAGGCCGCTGGGGTTTTGCTTCTGGGTAGCGCTCCGCTGGTTAGCGCTCGGCTGCGAAGTGCTGCTCATCGGGTCCCCAGGGCGGCCACCTGCCGCGCCATCCAATACACGTAGAGCCACACGAACAGCTGCATGCCAAGACCGCTGAATAGCAGAGAGCCCCAGTGTTCATGAAAGAAATCAAACCACCACTGCCGGTTCGGAAGGCTGCTGGTGATGAACAAGGCCAGCAGTGTGATGCGCATCCCGTTGACGACAATCCCCAGCAAAGGAGCCACCAGGATCATCAGGCCGTTCTGCCAGCGATGGCGCATCGGAAATGCCATTGCGAAGATCACAGCCACAAGCAGTAGCTGCAAAAGTATGCCCAGACCTGCGCAGGCTCCACCCACGATGACCCCTCCTCCCTGCAGTTTCACCAAGGTTCCCAATTGCACAGCCGTGTAGCCGCAAATTGAGAGCAATTGCTTGGCAAGCCAGGCGGTTGCCACTGACAGGGGGCCAAGTGGCGTCAACTTGCTCACTGCACTTACCACCGGCAACAGTGCCAGCACGCAAAGAGATTTCAGAAAGGGACGTAGATTGCTCGCTGGTGCCGCCAGCAGGGCGATTGCCATCCCGGCCAGCAGGGGCAGAAGACTGGAGATGACATCCGATGTCATCAGGCGCTGGCCGAACCAGAGCATTGTCACCAGCAAAGCCAGGCCAACCCCACGACCGATACGCCCCGGCCGGGGCTGCCAGCCAGCGGGTGGTTCATTGAAAACCAACACTGCCCCGCCCATCACCAACAACAGGTTGAGCGCCACATCCGGCAGCTGGGTGAGCAGGCTCAACTGCAGCAAATACAGCGCGAAAATGGCAGAGAGCAGCACCCAAAGGTCGCGGTTGTCGAGCGAACGCCAACGGGCCAGCAGGTTGGGCCTTGCCATGGCTTGCAGAGTGCTTTTCATGGCATCAGCTTTGAAGCTATCGGCCAATCTACCGGTAAGGGTAGGTTTGTTCAGTCGATTGTCGACACTCCACTGGCGTTGCCATCGCTCGCCTGCAAGTTTCACTTGATCTAAGCCTGCTTCTAGCTCCAACAGCTACCGGAGGCTGCCGTTTTGCGCCTATATGAAAATGCCCCCGCGCCGAGATCGCGAACGCGCCCGGCGTGTTGGGCGGCAGCAACGGTCTTGGCTGCAGTACAGATTTTCCTAACGTAACTTTAGGAGCACTTTGCAGGCCAACGGCCAACCTGGCCGGCACCGATCAAGCAAGGCCGTTGGTCGATGTCATCGCCGCTATCGTGATGAGACGGTTTGATGGCAGATCGCTAAAGGAGCTCTGCGCCATGGGCGGCATCACTCTGGACCACTTAAGCCAAATTGTGCCGTATCGGGAGATTTTTGGGCAGGGCCTGCAAGAGGTCCCACTCCGGGCCCTGCCGCCGAAGCCGCTGGCGGCGGCGGGGTGATCCCAACACAACCGCGAACTGACCCTTTCTTAGAGCACCGCTGCGAACAGATGGCAGCGGTGCTGGTCGATGCGGGCCGGGTGGTGCCGGCATTGGAGAGGGATGGCACCGGCCAGCTTCGGGCGCGTTGGTGGCCGCTGCCCGCCGCTGCCGATCGCCCCTGGTTTGAGGCCATGCTGCCGGCGGACGACCTGGCCAGCCAGCGCCAGCTGGCCGATGCCCTTGCCGCCACCGTGGATCGCTGCGTGCGGCAGCGACTTTTGCTTGGGGCCCGCAGCGGCCCCATGCCGTCGCAGCGCAGCCTCGGCCTGCCGGAGGCCTGGCTGGCGGCTCTGGCCAGCGCGGATTCCCTGCTCGCCAGCACCACTGATCCCACCGCTGCCAACGCCCCTAACCCCACCACCGCTTCCGCCCTCACTGCCGACGCAGAAACGGCCCTGCTGCAGGGCGTGGCGGCCTGGGTGCGCCAGGGGGTGGCGGCCAGCGGTGAGTTGCAGCTCTGCCTGCGCTGCCATGAACCGCCCGATGCGCGCCGGCGCCGCTGGCTGGTGGAGCTGCTGCTGCGCCCGGCCGCCGATCCCAGCTTGCTGGTGCCCTTGGCCGGCTTCTGGGCCGGCGAGAGCCCCTTTGCGGCCAATGCCTTTGAGGCGGTGTTGGGCCAGCTGGGCCTGCTCACCCGCCTCGCCCCCGAGCTGGCCCCCCTGCTGGAGCAACAGGCCCCGTCTTCGTTAGAGCTGGATGAAGCGGCCCTGGTGCAGCTGGTGACCCAGCGCTCCGCCCTACTGGCGGAAGCCGGCTTCGCCCTGCTGCTGCCCAGCGGCCTGCGCCAGGGCCAGCGGCTGGCGATGCGGGCCCGTGCCTTGGCAGCGCCCACAGGCAAGCGGGGTAAGGGGGCCCCGGCGGGGGGCGGCGCCGGCCTGGATTTGACGCGGATGTTCAGTTTTGAGTGGCAGGCGGTGCTGGGCGATCGGCCCTTGAGCGCCGCCGAGTTGGCCAGCCTGGAGCGGGCGGCGGCCTTGAAGCGGCCGCTGGTGCGGTTGCGGGGCCAGTGGAGCCTGGTGGATGGGGCGGCGGTCGCCGGCCTGCTGCGCCTCGCCGGCCAGCAGGGGGAAGCCAGCGGCGCAGACCTGCTGCGCAGTGCCCTTGGCCTGGGCCAACTGGATCTACCGCCCGAGCTGGAGCTGGCGGGGGTGGAGGCCTCCGGGCCACTCGGCACCCTGTTGGCGGGCGATCTGCACCAACGCGCCGAGGCCATCGCCACCCCGGAGGCCTTCAATGGTGAGCTGCGGCCTTATCAGCAACGGGGCCTGGGCTGGCTGGTGTTTCTGGGCCAACTGGGGCTGGGGGCCTGCCTGGCGGACGACATGGGCCTGGGCAAAACCGCCCAGCTGATCGCCTCCCTGCTGGCCGATCCCCTGCAAAAAC
>CAMDWF010000268.1 GCA_945878795.1 Synechococcus sp. UW140 | reverse complement strand
CTGAGATTTCGGCCAACCCATCCGACCCAGGAGCGTCTGGTAGACAACGAGCTTATTGGAGAGCCCTCCGGACGGATCCTGATCTGGTCATCATCAAAGGAAAGTTCTTCAGCAATAACAAGAGGAAACCACTTGCGAATCCTTTGCCGAGTGGAAACTGTACAGAGCCTGACTGCCCCAAAGGCGACGAGCACGCAATCGTCCGGATAATCGAAGAGAAGATGTCGGATGTCAATTTGGCCACACACTGACTTAAGGACGGATTTCTTGATCTTTATGATGTTGCAATCGTTATCACTAACGATACGGATCTCTGCGAGCCGATCCGGTTCGTTCGAAACACTATCGGGAAAGAGACCAGAATAGTTCGCCCAGTGAACCGGCCTGGGCGAGTTCCCAGCTATGGCCTTCAGGAAGTGGCCACGAAGCTTAAAGACATCACCAAGTCAAGACTTGCGATTGTCATTCGCTGCCAATATCCGAACAACAAGACGGACACAAAAGGCATGTTCTACAAGCCACATTCTTGGTGACGTCCATAATCCTCGGTCGGGGTGACCTGAAGTCCGCCAGCACTACTGGGTAGTCGATCCTCTCGCTAGCAGGCGTCACCAGATCGATGTGCCAGGTTGGTCTTCACAGGAGCGCTTCCAGATAAGGCGCCATCACCCGCTGCATGCGCTGGGCCCGGGCCTGTTGCCACAGCCCATCGACATTCAGCCGCCGCTGGCTGATCGCGTCCTTAAGGGCTTCCAGCACGGGCTCCATGCCTAGCCGGCGGCGATGGCGGAAGCAGTCAACCAGGGTTTTCTCCACCCCGTAGACCTTGAGGCGGATCGGACCGGAGCGCAGCGTTTGCACCTGCAGGCGGTGCAGCGCCGGCTGCACCTGGATCACCTCCAGCAGGGGGAACTGCAGGACGGGCCTGTGGACACCCCGAGGCAGGCTGATCCAGACGCGGCGGGGCTGCTGCGTCCCCAGGCCGTGCAGCCGCAGAGCCGTGAGCAGGCAGAACACCGCCTGGGGCACCCGCTTGGCGACGATCTCCAGATCGACGTGCTCGCGCACGGCCGCCGATGGCAGGCCGTAGAGCCCCCGCTCCAGACGCTCCAGCAGACCCTGCTCGCACAGGCGGGCCAGGGTCGAGCGATCGACACCGGCGGCTGCGGCCTCCCCGGTCCGGAGCAGGCCCTTGCTGCGCGCCAGCTTCAGGGCCGTCTCTCGCCTGTCGAGTACTGGAGTCATGGCGCCATGATGCGACAAAACCTATCCATATGTAGCTAGCTGTGCCGTTCCCGTCACAGCACCACCCCTTGCCGTGGCTTGAACGCCCCTGGGGCACTCCTCTGGCTCCATATTCCATCGGCTCTAGGACGCCATAGCCCAGCTTCTGCAGCATCTCCAGGGCTTTACCAGGGGTCGGCTTGGCAGGAGGTTCTTGAGCTCACCACCTGGCATCCGCAGCACCACCACCCAGGGCGTCAACGGGCGCAAGTCCTTCAAGCGATGGGGGCAGGGAGACTTGAACTCCCACAGTCTTGCGACCTGCGGATTTTAAGTCCGCTGCGTCTACCGATTCCGCCATGCCCCCGTATTACCGCAATGGCGCCGTACCGCTCCGGTATGGCCGCCACATTAGGCCTGCATCAGGAGGCAGCCAGCCGATCACAGGTGAAGTCCTGGATAGCGCCGATGCCACCGCGCAGACGGAAGCGGGGATGGTCTGGGTCTTCGAGGCTCCACCACCACTTGCCGTCAGTGAAACTGGCCGGCCCGGCGTTGTTGGTGCGGGGCAACTGCAGGCTGAGGCCTTGCCACTGCAGCACCACATAACCTCCAATCGGCACTGGAGCGCTACTGGGATCAGGGATGGTGGCCTCATCCATGGCGCCGCGCACCAACAGGGCCGTGAGCGGTTCACCGCCGCAGCGGTAGCCCTGGGCTGGTGGGCTGTTCAGGGCCCATGCCGCCGCCAGGGAAAAGGGGGCCAGCAGGATGGCCCAACTCAGCAGCCAGCCAAGGGCGACCACCAGGTACGAGCCCCGTATCCATGGACTTGGCTTGGCGGTTGGTTGACCCATGGTTGTGGCGGCTGACCGCCCTAGATTGGCGTTAATTCTGGACCAATCCAGCTGTGAGACTGTCGGCCCCGTTCAGCCAACTCGACCTGGCCAATGAATCCCTGCTGGTGCTGGGGGCCTACTCCCTACTGGCGGGCCTCTATCTGGTGGTGGTGCCCCTGGCCCTGATCTGGTGGATGCAGCGGCGCTGGACCCTGATGGGCAAGATCGAGCGCACCGCCATCTACGGCCTGGTGTTTTTGTTCTTCCCTGGCCTGCTGCTGTTTGCCCCCTTCCTCAACCTGCGCATGGCCGGCCAGGGCGAGGTGGACGCTTGACCCGGGGCCAGGCCCTGCTGCTCGGTCTTGCCGTCACCCTGCTCGGCGCTGCGGGCTACTGGGGCTTCCAGGCCAGTGGTCTCGACAGCTATACCGCCGGGATTGCCGCCTCGGGGCTGTTGATGCTGCTCGTGCTCGGCTGGACCAGCAGTTATCTGTTTCGCGTCGTCACCGGCCGCATGACCTACATGCAGCAACGCAAGCGCTATCGGCAGCGTTACGAAGCCGAGACCACCGAAGAACTGGAGGCCCGCTTTGCGGCCCTCACTCCTGAAGAGCAGCAACGGTTGCTTGAGGAGGTCGGCCTGGGGGAAGCAGAGGGCTCGACCCCATAGGCTCGGAGGCTCCGCCAGTGCCCTCGGCCCCTCCATGACCGCTGCACCGACCGATCCTGCCGGCCCCACCAAGGCTGCATCCCCGGCCCCGGCCATGCCCGCGAAAACGGCCATTCAGCGTCGTTTCGCTGACCTCGGTGTCCAGGGTCGCTGTGCCTTGATGCCCTTTTTGATGGCCGGCGACCCTTCGCTGCAAAACACCGCAGAGGCCTTGCTGGCCCTGCAACGGGGCGGCGCCGATTTGATTGAGCTGGGCATTCCCTACAGCGATCCTTTGGCCGATGGTCCGGTGATCCAGCAGGCCGCCTCCCGCGCCCTGGCCGCCGGCACCACCCCAACCCTGGTGCTGGAACTGTTGGCCAGCCTGCGGGGCCAGTTGCAGATTCCGGTGGTGCTGTTCACCTACAGCAATCCCCTGCTCAACCGGGGCATGGAGCGCTTCTGCCAGGACGCCGCTGCCGCCGGCGCCGCCGGTTTGGTGGTGCCCGATCTGCCCTTGGAAGAAGCCGAGACCCTCTCGCCCCTGGCGGCCGCCCATGGCCTCGACCTGGTGCTGTTGGTGGCCCCCACCACCCCACCGGAACGCATGGCCCGCATCCATGCCAGCAGCCGCGGCTTCACCTATCTGGTCAGTGTCACCGGCGTCACGGGGGTCCGCACCAACCTGGAGGCCCGCGTCGAACCCCTGGTGGCCCAACTCAAAGCCCAAGGTGGCGTGCCTGTGGCCGTCGGTTTTGGCATCTCAAGCCC
>CAMDWF010000267.1 GCA_945878795.1 Synechococcus sp. UW140 | reverse complement strand
ACCTCCCGGGCCCAGGCCACCCCTTCGGCCTGCAGGCACTCCAGGGGAACCACCTGGTTCACCAACCCCATGGCCAGGGCCTCCCGGGCCCCATAGCGACGGCAGAGAAACCAGATTTCACGGGCCTTGCGCTGGCCCACCACCTGGGCCAGGTACCCCGCTCCAAAGCCACCGTCAAAACTTCCCACCCGGGGCCCCGTTTGGCCGAAGACAGCATTCTCGGCGGCCAGGCTGAGGTCACAAAGGAGATGGAGCACCTGGCCGCCGCCCATGGCATATCCGGCCACAAGCGCAATCACCACCTTGGGCAGGCTGCGGATCAGCCGTTGCAAATCGAGCACGTTGAGGCGGGGCAAGCCCTCATCGTCCACGTAACCCCCTTCGCCGCGCACGCTCTGATCTCCCCCGGCGCAGAACGACCACACCCCATCGGCCGCCGGCCCGGCCCCTGTGAACAGCACCACGCCGATCGTGGGGTCATCCCGAACCCGGGTGAAAGCGTCGCACAGTTCCTGCACCGTGCGGGGGCGAAAGGCATTGCGCTTCTCGGGGCGGTTTATGCAGATCCGGGCGATGCCTTCTTCGCTGCACTCCAAACCAATGTCGGTGTATTGGCCTACGGATTGCCATTGAACCGGCTCCCCGCCAGCGGCAAGGGCGGAGGCAGAAGCAGGGAACTGTTCACCCATCAGGGGGGCCAGCGAGTGCCGCCATTGTGCGTAGCCGCCGGCGCAGGGCTGCGTCCTGGCGACGGTCTGTGCCCAGCACCAGCAAAGCCAGGGGTTGGGCCAGGGCCCAGGCCAACTGGGGTGCCAGTTCGGCCAGGTTGGCAACCCGGCGCCAGGGCACCCCATGGGCCGCCGCCAGGGCCGAGGGATCCAGGGGTTGGGGCATGGCGAAGAGCCTCTCAAAATCCAGCGCCCCCTCCGGCTCGGTGCGAATGGGCAGCTGTTCGAAGATGCCGCCGCCGCCGTTGTCGATCAACAGCACCGTCAGGCGACCGCGCAACTGGGGACGCCAAAGCCAGCCATTGCTGTCATGCAGCGCCGCCAGGTCGCCGCTCAGCAACACCAGCGATCCCAAGGCCTCGGCCAGCCCGCAGGCCTCCGAGAGAGTGCCATCAATGCCCGAAACCCCCCTAAACCCATGCATCGGCCTTGGCGGGCCCGTGGGATCGGCAAAGGATTCCCAATCCCGCACCGGCGAGCTGTTGGCCAGCATCAAGGGGAGGTGGGCCGGCAGCAGGCGGCTGAGCTGGCGCACCAGCACGGGTTCTTGCAGGGCGGTCGGGAACCCCGTCGCCGGGGCGCCCTGGCCATCAAGGGCCTGGGCCAAGGTGGCCTGCAAGTTCGCTTCGGCCTGCAGCCAGGTGGCAGCCAGGGCCTGGGAAGCGGGGGCGGGGCCTGGGGCCTGGACAGCCTCCCCGGCGCACGAAACCCCGGCACCCAGCCCGGAGGCCGCCAGCCAACCCGCCAAGCCAGCGTCGCTTTGGCCTGCAACGCGAGCCAGGGGATCCAGGGGACGGGGATCGGCTTCGGATACCAACACCTGCCGCGCATCCAGGCCGGCGAGCCAGCGCTCCAGGCGCCGACTCGCCGGCAAGGTTCCCAGCCGCAGCACTTGGGCAGGGGTCAGGCCAGGGTCCGGATGCTCCAGCAACAGGTCGTAGGCGGCCACGGTCTCCAACTGCGGCTGGCCACGCAGCCCCGAGAGGGCATCGGCCAGCACGGGCCAGCCGGTGCGCTGCTGCAGCTGGATCAGGGCCCGCAGATGGGCGCCCCAGCGGCAGGGTGCGCCGCGCCAGGGCCCCGCCAACACCACACCGGGCCGATCCGGATCCAGGCGCTGGCAGGCGGCGATGGGGGTCGGGGGGGGCACCTGGGCTGCCGCAGAGGGAATCAAAATCGGGGGCATCCTAAGGGGCAGAGGCCCCTGGAGTTGGCGCGCCCAGGCCTCCAGCAGGGGTCCACTGGCATGGAGGGGCTCTGCAAAGGCCAGGTTGAGGTGCACCGGGCCAGGGGGACTGCCCTGCTTGCGGCCCAGGCTCCAAAGCCAGGCCTCCGCAGCCAGGGCATCGATGGCTGTTCCGTCCAGCAGCCCCACACCAGTTGGTTCCGGCTCAGCCACCCAACGGCAACTGCAGCGCAGAAAATCCTGCTGATTGACACTTTGGTTTGCGCCGCAGCCCTTGAGCCTCTCGGGGCGGTCGGCGGTCAGCAGCAACAGGGGAATGGTGGCCAGATCGGCCTCCACGCAGGCCGGCAACAGATGGGCTACGGCCGAACCGGAACTGGTGATCACCGCAGCCGGCACCCCCTGGCCCCGACCGAGACCCAGGGCGAAGAAGGCCGCCGATCGCTCATCAATGCAGGTAAACAGGGCCAATCCCGTCGGTTCAAGCAGGGCGGCGGCGGCGGCCAGGGGGGCCGAACGGCTGCCGGGGCAAAGCACAACCTGGCGCAGGCCACGGCGTTGCAACCCCAGCAAGAGCCCCAATGCCGCCCGCAGGTTGCCCCCGGGTCCCTCCGCAAGGGCCCCGGAGCCGGCGAGCGGCGCCATGGGATCCGGGTGGGATGCCACAGACAAACCTCTGTTGTTCAGGATGGGGGGCATCCTGCCGGACCTCCCCATGGCGCCTGTTCCTGCGCCCGATGTTGTGCCCCCCCCGGGGGGAGCCTCCAAGGCGAACGAACCAGGGCCAGGCCTGGGCCGTCAACTGCTCTCCCTGGCCCTGTGGCTGCTGGTGGCCCTGCTGTTGCGTTGGGCCGTCATCGAGCCGCGCTGGATCCCTTCCGGGTCCATGTTGCCCACCCTGCAACTGCAGGATCGAATCCTGGTGGAGAAGGTCAGGCCCAAGCTGCATCGCCCCCTCAAGCCGGGCAGTGTGGTGGTGTTTCATCCGCCGCCGGCCCTGGTGGAGGCGGGCTATGACCCCGCTTCGGCGCTGATCAAACGGGTCGTTGCCGCAGCCGGAGATCAAGTGGAGGTGCGAGATGGGCTCCTTTATCGCAACGGCCAGCCGGTGCCCGGGGATTGGGGCAAAGAACCCATGGAGTACAAGTTGGGCCCCCTGACCGTCCCCCCCCACAACCTCCTGGTTCTGGGTGATAATCGCAACGCCAGCCTCGACTCCCATCTATGGGGCCCCTTACCCGAAGAGGAGGTGATCGGCACAGCCGTCTGGCGCTACTGGCCCTTGAGACGCTTCGGACCGATTCGGTTGTCCCCCGTCCCAGGCCCTGGGATCGCCTGAAGAGCTGCGTTATGGTGCAGCGCAAGCCATGAGGCCGCAGGCCTGCCGAGCGGGAGTGCCATGTTCAATCCGGAGTTCCTGACCAGCGACAACGAGGCGATCAGCGGCAACTCCCTGATCCAGTACCTGCAAGAGCAATCTCCGGATGTGCTTCAGAGGGTCGCCCGTTCCGCCAGCGGAGACATCCAGGACGTCATTCGCCACAATGTTCAAGGTCTGCTGGGTATGCTCCCGGGCGAGCAGTTCGAGGTC
>CAMDWF010000266.1 GCA_945878795.1 Synechococcus sp. UW140 | reverse complement strand
CCCCAGATCAGGGGGATCCAGGTGACCGGCTTCATCAGCTGCAGCCGGATTTTCCAGATGTTGGAGGTGGTGCTCGCCCCCTTCATGCCAAGGATCTGGCGGGTGGCGCTGCCCTTTTTCTCCTCAGGGGCTGGACTTGGGGTCGGTTCGGTCACGGGTGCTCGCCGCAGGGAGGGGCCGTTCAGGCGGGGCCGATTTCGTCGTCGAAGAACCAGGTGGTGCCGCCGCCGTTGAGGTCCACGACCACGCCGATGCCCTGGCCATCGGTGACCCGGTAACCCTTGACAGTGCCGGTGGGATCGGCCTTCAGGGTCGAGACGAGGTCTGCGGGGATGCGGTCGCGGACCCTGAGCACCCGCACTTTGGAGCCGATGGTGATAGCGGCCTGGGCCATGGCTGGGGGCAGGGGCAAAGGGTAGAAAACCTTACCAGCGCCAGGGCCAGCCCTTGGGTGGGCCTGACGGGCCCTCGGGGCAGGCTTTGTGGTCCCGGGGACCGCCGCAGTGTTCTGTAGCTGGCCTATCTGACACCCTGGAGCAAGCAAATTTGGGGGTTGACACCGATGGTGGCCAAACGCATCATTCCCTGTTTGGACGTGGCTGAGGGTCGGGTCGTCAAGGGCGTTAATTTCGTCGGCCTGCGCGATGCCGGCGATCCGGTGGAACTGGCCTGTCGCTATTCGGCGGCCGGGGCAGATGAGCTGGTGTTTCTCGACATTGCCGCCAGCCACCAGGGCAGGGGCACTTTGGTGGACCTGGTGCGGCGTACCGCCGATGCCGTCACGATTCCCTTCACCGTCGGAGGTGGCATCAGCAGCGTCGATGGCATCACCGCGCTGCTCCGGGCCGGGGCCGACAAGGTGAGCCTCAACTCCGCCGCCGTGCGGGATCCCCAGCTCGTGGGCCAGGGGGCTGGGCGATTCGGCTGTCAGTGCATCGTGGTGGCCATCGATGCCCGGCGCCGTACTGCCGCCGAACGGGCCGCCGGCGCCGCACCGGGATGGGATGTGTACGTCAAGGGCGGCCGCCAGAACACCGGTCTGGATGCCGTGGCCTGGGCCCGCCAGGTGGTGGCCCTGGGGGCCGGCGAAATCCTGCTGACCTCCATGGACGGAGACGGCACCCAGGCCGGCTATGACTTGGATCTGACCAGGGCGGTGGTGGCAGCGGTGCCGGTGCCGGTGATCGCCTCCGGCGGAGCCGGCTGCATCGACCACATCGCCGCAGCCCTGGAGGGCGGCGGCGCCGCCGCAGCCCTCCTGGCCTCCCTCCTGCATGACGGGGTCTTGACGGTGGCTGAGATCAAGGAGGATTTGCTCGCCCGTGGCCTGGCGATTCGCCCCCTCGAATCCGATGCAGCGCCTTTCGCGCAGGCCTTGGGGCCGTCGTTACATTGAGATATGAATTGCGACCTTGGGGTCGTCCCCTGTGATCCCCCTGACGCACCTAGCAGCCCCATTACTGACCATCCTGGCGGTGGCGATGGTGGTGGCCTTGGTGGCCTGGGCTTTGCAACTGATGCAGTCAGCCATCGACCGGCAGGAATTTTCGCTGATGTTGGCCGGTTGCATGGTGTGCTCGGCGGCGGTGGGCCTGGCCACCGTGATGGTGCTGACCCTGACCAGTCCCGAGCGGCTGCCCAGCCCTGTTCTGCACCGCCTTCCCGGCGAACAGGAGGCCTGGGTGAGCCTGGATGCCATCGTGCTGCCCCTGGTATCGCAAGGGCAAGATGATCCCCGCTGATCAAGAGGCGGTCCGTGAGCTGTTTGAGGCGGTTGCGCCCCGTTACGACCGGCTCAATGACCTGCTGAGTCTGGGGGCTCATCGCCTCTGGAAACGGCAGGCCGTTGGCTGGCTTGATCCCTGCCCCGGGCAAAAGCTTTTGGACCTCTGCTGCGGCACCGGCGATGGGGCCCTGTTGCTGGCCCAAAAGGTGCGCCCCGGCGGCCAGGTGCTGGGCCTTGACGCGGCGGCAGCCCCCTTGCAGCGGGCCCGCCAGAGGGCGGCCCAGGCACCCTGGCTACCGCTGCGATTTGCCCAAGGGGATGCCCTGGAAACGGGCCTGGCCGCTGGCTGGGCCGACGGGGCCCTGATGGCCTATGGCCTGCGCAACCTGGTGGATCCGGCCCGGGGGTTGGCGGAGTTGCGCCGGGTGTTGCGCTCTGGCGGGCGAGCCGCCGTGCTCGACTTCAACCGCCCCGAACCCGACGGCGGGCGATCCCAGGTGTGGGCGGCCCAATTCCAACAGTTTTATCTCAGCCGTGTTGTCGTGCCGGTGGCCAGCCTGGTTGACCTCAAAGACCAATACGCCTATCTGCAAACCAGCCTGGCCCGTTTCCCCACCGCCCAGGAGCAGATGGAGCTGGCTCGACAGGCAGGTTTCGCCACAGTCGGATACAGGCCCCTGGCGGCAGGACTGATGGGGTTCCTGACCCTGGTGGCTTGAGCGCCGGTATTCGCGATCACCGGCGCCTGGCGATGGCCCCTGGGGGGATGCTTTTGTAGGGAAGCCAGCCAGTCTTGACCATGGGCGTTCCCCTGTTTGATTTCGCCGCCAATGTCGGCAAAAAAATCTTCAACCGTGGTGAAGATTCGATCACCATTGCCCAAAAACTCCAGAAACACATCGATGCCAATAATCCTGGTATCAGCGATCTCGATGTGGTTTTCGATGGCGAAACCGCCACGATCAGCGGCACGGCCAAAGATGCCGCGGCCTATGAAAAGGCGGTATTGATGGCGGGCAATGTGGAAGGCGTCGCCAAAGTCGAGGCCGCCGGTCTTGGCGCCCCTGGAGATTCCACCTTCGTGCTGGTGAAAGAAGGTGACACCCTTTGGGGAATTGCCGAACGGGAGTTAGGAGATGGATCCCGTTATAACGAAATCTTCGCCGCCAACCGGGAAGTTATTGAGAATCCTGACCTCATTTATCCCGGTCAGAAGATAAGGATACCCAAGGGTTGATCGAAACGGCATGATGGGCTTCCCCAGGCTTGGACCTGGGGATTCTTCACCCGCCAGCAATCTCAACCATGGCTGACCAAGCCAGCCCCTCTTGCGCTGTTCTAAGGGCCTGTAATGAGCGCCTTTCTTGGTCGCGCCTAGCCCTTTTGGGCGGCATCGCCGCCTACGCCCTTGGGTCCCCCCTCGCCATGGCTGGCTTCGGGGCCGAGCCCCCCGCCGACCGGGGCACCGCCCTGGCACCTATCACCCTGGCCGAACAGCCAACTGCCGAACAGCCAACTGCGGCGCAACCCAGCCCTGAGCAGAAAGAAGCCACGCAAGCCCTCGATCAAGCAGAAGCATCGTTAGCCCAACAGCTGGCCAATCCGGTGGCGGCCTTAGTCAGTATTCCTTTCCAATGGAATTGGGACGATCGCATCGGTGCCCGGGAAGACATCAATCGCCTGTCGCTGAACATCCAGCCGGTGGTGCCGATCAACCTCAGCAAAGATTGGAATCTGATTTCGCGCACGATCCTGCCGGTGATCCATCAAAGCGATGCCAACAGCACTAGCAATCAGGGCCGTTTT
>CAMDWF010000265.1 GCA_945878795.1 Synechococcus sp. UW140 | reverse complement strand
AGCGGGGGGGGATGGGGGTGTCGCTGCTAATGGCACAGCGAATCGGCCAAAGGAATAAAAGAATTTTGATGTGAGAATGGCTAAATTCCGGTAGCCATAGCCACCAAAGCAATCGGACTGGTTGCAATCGCTACACAAACTTAGGGGCTGGCCGTGCAATCTGCCCCAGTTCTGCGCCCCTGGCCCTGCTCCCCATGCCTGAAGTGACCCGTCCCGCCAATCAGCCGGGAGATTTTCTTGTTGATTACGAGCAAAAAGTCTTTCCCGATGTCAAAGCGGAACCTGGCGAAAAAGCCCTGGTCACTTTCCACACAGTCGCCTTTGAAGGCTCGATTGGTTTGGTTAACCTACTCCAAGCTAGTCGCCTGATTAACAAAGGCTTTGAAACCTCGATTCTTCTCTATGGGCCTGGCGTCACTTTGGGGGTGCAGCGCGGTTTCCCCAAGTTGGGTGATGCCGCCTTTGATGGTCATCTCAACTTTAACGCCCGCCTGCAAAAATTCATGGACCAAGGCGGCAAAGTCTATGCCTGCCGTTTCGCCCTCCAGGCCCTCTACGGCCATGGTGAAGGGGCCCTGATTCCCGGCATCACCCCGGTTAACCCCCTGGATGTGCTGGACATTATTCTGCTGCATCGCAAGGAAGGAGCCTTCATTCTAGACACCTGGACCCTCTGAACCCAGCAAAATCAATGGCGGGTTGAGCACTAATTCACCTGCAGTCCTTCCCCATACCCCGCAGCCTCACTCGCCAGCCCATGGCCGATCCAATCCTTGTCGCCGCCGCCCAGATCCGACCGGTGCTCTTCAGCCTGGAAGGCTCCGTCGCCAGGGTGCTGGCGGCCATGGCCGAGGCTGCGGCAGCGGGTGTGAGGTTGGTTGTTTTCCCAGAGACTTTTCTGCCCTATTACCCCTATTTTTCGTTTGTTGAGCCGGCGGTGCTGATGGGCCGCTCCCATCTCAAGCTCTACGAGGAGGCCGTCGTCGTGAAGGGACCCGAGGTGGCCCGCATTGCCGCCGCAGCGCGCCAGTGGCGCCTGCATGTCTTGCTGGGCATCAACGAACGGGATCGGGGCAGCCTCTACAACACCCAGTTGCTGATCGACGACAAGGGGGAGTTGCTGCTCAAACGCCGCAAAATTTCCCCTACTTATCACGAGCGCATGGTCTGGGGCCAGGGGGATGGGGCCGGCCTCCAGGTGGTAGCCACCGACCTGGGCCGCATCGGCAGCCTGGCCTGCTGGGAGCACTACAATCCCCTGGCGCGCTTCGCCTTGATGACCCAGGGGGAAGAGATCCACTGCGCCCAGTTTCCGGGGTCCCTGGTCGGGCCCATCTTCACTGAGCAGACGGCGGTGACCATGCGGCATCACGCCCTTGAAGCCGGTTGCTTTGTGGTGTGCAGCACCGCTTGGCTCGATCCCAGCGATTACGCCAATATCACGCCGGATACCTCGTTGCACCGGGCCTTCCAGGGGGGCTGCCACACGGCGGTGATCAGTCCGGAGGGCCGCTACCTGGCCGGTCCCCTGGGCGAGGGCGAGGGCCTGTCCATCGCCGAGCTCGACTTCGACCTGATCACCAAGCGCAAACGCATGATGGACAGCGTCGGCCACTACAGCAGGCCCGATCTGCTGGGACTGCGCCATGACCGCCGTCCCCACAGCCACCACGAACCACCCCTCCCGTCCGCCGCCCCGGGCTCGCCTGCCGTCCCCGCTTCGGCCCAGCCCGCCTCCAGCCCGGCCCCCCACTCTTTCTCGTCCCCCCAAGCGGGATCCGCTGCGCCGGAGCCGCTGCCAACCGAGTGTTCCATTGGCCTGCCCTTGGCAGTTGAGGTGGCCCGTGGCTGACACTGAGCCCCGCTTGGCAACCCTGCTCACCGAACTGCAGGTCCATGGCGTGGTCGATCCGGCCGTGCCGGGCAACCAGGGACGCCGGGGGGGAGCCGGTCCTTCCGACCACCGGGCCCTGACGATCGACGGCACCACCGTGATGGTGCCGGTTTATAACGACCTCTCCCAGGCGTCTCCCTACCAGCTGCACAGCGCAGCCGACGGCTCCTTGAGCCTGACCCAAGGGGATTCACCAGTGCTTGCCAAGGTCCAAGTCCCGCCCGAACCATCTTTTTATCGCTTAAAGACGGCCGAAGGCATCCCCTACCGCGCCATCGCCTTGTTACACAGCAGGGATGTGTTGGCCACCACGCTGCAACAAACCTGCATTCGTTTTCGCGACCGCAGCCAATCGTGCCAGTTCTGCGCAATTGAGCAATCTCTGGAAGGGGGGCGCACGGTGGTTCGCAAAACACCCCAACAAGTGGCCGAAGTGGCCGAAGCGGCAGTGAGGCTCGATGGCGTGCGCCAACTGGTGATGACCACTGGCACCCCCAACAGCGACGACCGTGGCGCCCGGCTGATGGCCGAAACGGCCCTGGCCGTCAAAGCCCAGGTGGATCTGCCGATCCAGGGCCAGTGCGAGCCGCCGGAGGACCCAAGCTGGTATCAGCTGATGAAAGACGCGGGTGTGGACAGCCTCGGCATGCACCTTGAGGTGGTGGAAGCAGCGGTGCGGCGCCGCATCTTGCCAGGCAAATCGGAACTCAGCCTCGATCGCTATTACGAAGCATTTGGCCAGGCGGTGGCGGTGTTCGGCCGCGGCCAGGTGACCACTTATCTGTTGGCGGGCCTGGGCGACAGCGCCGAGAGCCTGATTAGTTGCAGCGAACACCTCATTCAGCTGGGGGTCTATCCCTTCGTGGTGCCCTTTGTGCCCATTGCCGGCACACCCCTGCAAGACCATCCAGCCCCCAACACCGCCTTCATGGTTGAGGTGTACACGGCCGTAGCGGCACTGCTTCGGGCCTCCGACCTGCGGGCGGAGGCGATGGCGGCGGGCTGCGCCAAATGCGGGGCTTGCTCAGCCCTGGCTTTGTTTGAACAGCAGGCCTAACCATGCCTTTCCTGGACGGCAACAGCCTCAAGATCGGCTCCAGTCCCTGTTCGGCACCGGCGGCCTTTACCCCTTCTGTGCGCTTGGGCATTGGCGTCGATGCGGAAGACTTTCGGCTCTCACCGACGACCCATTCCGGCCTTTTCTCCTTCCACCTGCTGCAAACCACTTCGCCACTTATGAAGGGCTACTGGCAACTGCGCAGCGCTATCTTCTGCCAGGAGCAGCACCTCTTCGAAGAGCACGACCGCGACGACCGTGATGATCGCGCTTACCCCATCGCCGCCATCTATCCCGGCGGCGCCCAGTGCTCCGGGGTGGTGGGGGTGGTGCGGATCCTGGAAGAGCAAGCCGGAATCTGGTACGGCGGGCGGTTGGGAGTAAAAGACAGCTACCGCCGCCAGAACCAGATCGGCAAGGGGCTGATTTGGAAGGCCGTGACCACGGCCCACGGCTGGGGCGCCCAGCGCTTCCTGGCAACGGTGCAGCTCCAGAACGTGCGCTTCTTCGAGCGGCTGCACTGGCACTCGCTGGAGGCCATGGACATCCGCGGCGTCCGCCACCATCTGATGGAGGCCGATCT
>CAMDWF010000264.1 GCA_945878795.1 Synechococcus sp. UW140 | reverse complement strand
CCACGACGATGGGCATGCTCACCAGAAAAAAGAGCCGCAACGGTTCAGCTCAGGGTGGCCGTTCGCCGTGTCGGGCGAACTGCTGCTTTATTGGCAACAAACTCCTAGGCAGATTCAACCAGGAACTGACAAACCTGGATATCGACCCGACAGAGCCGCTGCAGGATCAACTGATAGTCCGGGTCGCTCAGCTCGCCGTCTTCACCCCACTCCAGGCAGGTGCGGCCAAGGCAGGATGGACCCGGGCTTTCGACAATTGGAATCGGCTGGATGGTGCGTGGCATGGAGCACCCCCTCCCTTCGGTTTCGGCTTCGGCATCCAAGCTAGGAAGCTGCCCTGGCCTATCCCTGTCCCCATCTGGGGGTAATCCAGGTCTGATCCGCCAGCAGGGTCCCAGCGTGGCTGAACCCCTTAGCCTGAACAGACCTCTGACGCAGGGCCCCGATGCTCACCCTGCCCCGCACGCTCAGCCTCACCCCGGCCCAGTTCGCTGAGGTCTGTGCCGCCAACCCGGAGGCGGTGCTGGAACTTGATGCCGATGGCACCCTCATCGAGATGACCCCCACTGGCGGCAGTACCAGCAGCCGCAACACGCGCCTGTTGATGCGTCTCCAACTCTGGGCTGATCGCCAGGGTGGTTGGAAGGTGTTTGACAGCTCTGGTGGCTTCCTGCTCCCCGATGGCTCGGTGCGCAGCCCCGATGCCAGCCTGGTGCGATTGGAGCGCTGGCAGGCGTTGAGCGAAGCCGAGCGCGATGGCTTCCCGCCCCTCTGCCCCGATCTGGTGGTGGAGCTGGCCAGCGCGTCGGATCAGCCGGAGCCATTGCGGCTGAAGATGGCCTCATACATCAGCAATGGAGCCCAACTCGGCTGGTTGCTGCTGCCGCGCCAACGAACCGTGGAGATATGGAGGGCGGAGCCCTCCACCCGCGCGGCTCGGTTCAGTGCCCAGAGTGATGCCTCCCGATTGGAGGCGGCTGGGGAGTTTCCAGGGTTGGTGATTGATCTTGAAGAGATCTGGGCTGGCTGAGCAACCGGGACATCTGATGCTGGGGGCCTCCCCGCCAGCTCTGCGCCAGGACCCCCGCAGGGACTGTGGGCACCATCCCCCGTTCAAGCGACCGCCGGTGCAACGCCCACACCCGGCGATGACCACGTTCGGCCGCGATCAAGACGCCAGTTTCGTAGGTGATTCCAGCCATGGCTAAGGCCGATAGGGAAGCGCACTCCCCATCGAGCACCGCGTCAGCCGAGGTCAGTTCTTCGTGACTGAGCGCACCATGTTCAGCCTCCCAGGCACGAACTACAGCCAGGCCCTCCTCTAGGACCAGAGCACTTGCGGCGGCAGCGTTGAGCCAAGCCGAAAAACTCATGCCATGGCGATCAGCGGCATGGGATGCAGCCGCAGCTACCTTATTATTGCGGCCCAACAGATAACTTACGTACAGTTTGAGCTGGCTGCTGCAGCCACAAAAACGTACGGTGGAGGTGTGGACGGTAAAGACAACCGAAACAGCCAACTCTCCCCTGGTCCTTAATGATCCGAGTCGGTTGGAGGCGGGCCTGGAGTTCCCCGGCCTGGTGATTGATCCGCTCCGGATCTAGAAGGTCTGAAGGCGCCGCTCCAGGCCAGTGCCGGCAGCGCCGGGAGGTACTCAACCCCGAATAAGCGCCTCGATTCACTCGCCCCTCATGCCTCTCCGGCACCCCCATCTTCCAACGTCCGCTGGGCCATCAAGGTGAGGAAGGCCCGCAATCGAGCTCGGTTGGTTGTGGAAGGGTCGAGCTGCATTCGGGCGGAAAGCAGTGCTGCTTGATCAAGGCGCTCAAAGCTCTCTCTCTGGCGTTCTCGCGCCTCAGCTGCTCGGCTTCGCTCTCGATTTGCTTCATCCGCTGCTCGGCTTCGCTCTCGTTTTGCTTCGAACGCTGCTTGATCTGCTCGATCTCGAGCTCGATCTCGCGCACGGGTCGCCAGTTGAGAATCGACAACCACTGTCGCCACCGAGGCAGCGATGAGGGGGATGCCCCATTGCTGCTGGAGGCCGATGCTCTTGCCTGCGAAGGTGATGTGGTCATAGGAGGTAAACAGGGCGATCAGGCCGAGGATCAGGCCGCCGCCGGCCTGGATGGCACCGAGGTGATCGAGGCCGGGCCAGGGGCGCAGTGGTCCTGATAAGTCTGGCGGTGCTGGGGGCGTCTCGCTGTCGTCGGGGGTGCCAGGGGCGCCTGGAGTGGAGGGGGACACAGGGGACGGGAGGCAACAGAAAGCCCAGGTCGGATCGCCTACCTGGGCCAGGTGGATGCCCATCCCCCCGCCTTGGCCTCAATCGCATCGTTCAGTATTGGCTTTGCCAGTCGGCGGCGCAGGCGACGGCTCCAGGTCAGGGCGGCAGCTGCCCCGGCGATCGGTAGGGGGCCCGGTGCGGCGGGCACCGAAAGCGTCACCGGTCCGTCAGCGAAGCTGCCGCCAAGGGGCACCTGGACCAGCACCGGAGCAGGTCCCAGCAGGACCAGCAGCGGGCCGGCGCTGCCAGCAGAAATCGTTAAGCCGCCGCCAAAACGAAAATTGATCGCCTGGATTACTTGGCGCGATCGGATATCGCCAGCGGCATTGGGGCTCCACCAATTAGCGATGAATCCCCCTGGCCATGCCACGGAGGGCCCTACATGGCTGCCTGTCGCTGTAAACAAAGGGGAGCTGTCGTTGCTGACGTTGTCGCCGCTGAAGACCAGGGATAAATCGGCATCCAACGTGGCCGCAACGCCAAAGGCACCCATGGCAGCGGCGATGTCGGCGGAACTGGTGGCGAACTCCAGTAGATAATTGTCTATCCCGTTGCCGGCGAAAGCATCAGAGTCTTCGGCATCGCGGCGGGCGCTGATCACGCCGATTTGCGAATTCACCACGGGCCCCAGCGCCATACTGTCGAGGCTGGCATTGCCACAAGCCACGCTGCGGATGATGATCTGGGCTTCGGTAGGGCCTGGGGTCGAACCGAAGCCACCAAATCCGTAGCGAGCCCCATAGTCTGCGGGCAGCAACGGCATGACGGCCGACCGGGCGACCGTTGTCACCCCGATCGACTCATGGCAACCCCCCGAGTAACCGATCTGCAGATTTGCCGACGCTCTTGCCTGTCGCACCGATCCGATCAGGCTGGCAAGGATCAGGCAACCGCCGATACAGCAGCTATTTAGCTGTTTCGTGAAAGTGGGGTTCATGGCAGTTGCGGGCATTAACATGAACTTTGTTAATGATCTTTAGCATCCACTCCCCAATCACGCTGCTCATGCTGGCCTCAACATTTGGCCTCACCTGAAAAGGTTTGCAGAAACAGATTGTCGTCGCCAGTTATCCACTCTTCGACTCTCCTCCGCCATGCCTGCCCCACCCTGATCTGAACACCTTAACCTGAACTCACCCCTTACGCAGGGCCCCCATGCTCACCCTACCCCGCACGCTCAGCCTCACGCCTTCCCAGTTCGCTGAAGTGTGTGCGGCCAACCCTGAGGCGGTGCTGGAGCTTGATGCCCTGGGCCATCTGGTTG
>CAMDWF010000263.1 GCA_945878795.1 Synechococcus sp. UW140 | reverse complement strand
TCTTCCAGTGCTGCTTGGTGATCAGCAGGGTTATCGCCAACAAAATTGTCAGAGTCAGGATTGCTGACCATCCGCAGCACCTTGCCTTGCTGGGCGGCAAAGGTGTCTGAGATGTATTTGAGAAAGATCAGACCCAGAACCAGATGCTTGTATTCCGCCGCATCCATCTGGGCACGAAGTTTGTCGGCAGTTGCCCAGAGCACTGCTTTGAAATCCTTGGCGGGTGGTTCCTTCTTGGCCTTGGCCCTGCCGCGACCCCGCTTGGGCGCTGGTTCCTCGTCTGACCGCAGCGATGCCAGCAGGTCATCGAGACCTCCAAGGCCTTCAGCCGTGTCTTCGTCGTCGGTCTCCAGGGTGGGAAAGGTCGCTGAATCAGTCAAAGGGTTTGCTCTCTTACCCCTATTCTGCCCTCTGCGACTGGGTTTTGCCAGTTATGCAGTTCTTGCATAGTTATTGGTGTTTTCATAGAGGAGGGTCCACTGCCCCCCTAGGGCGTTCGCGGCCCCTTCGCCCAGATCTTCTCCAAGGACTTGCGGAATGCGCCCTCGCTCAGAGGTTTTGCCAATTCCCGCTGCCAAAAGACGCTGCCGATCCACCAAATCTGAAGACCGCCAAAGATCAGGGCGACCAGGCCTAGTTGGATGTAGCCCCAGTTCAAACTTTCCATTACCCTTAATACCACTTAAACAAGGCGGCACCCAGATTCGAACTGGGGATAAAGGATTTGCAATCCTCTGCCTTACCACTTGGCCATGCCGCCGCCTGGGAGCAAACTCCCAACTGCGGATCGTATCAGCCATGGCATGCCCCACCGACTCCTGGTCCTGAGCAACGGCCATGGGGAAGATCTGATCGCCCTGCAGGTGATGCGGGCCCTCAAGGCGCGCCAGCCCGGTCTGCAACTGCTGGTGATGCCCCTGGTGGGCGTCGGCTCCGCCTTTGACGCCGCCGAGCGCCAGGGGCTGCTGCAGCGCTACGGCCCCCGCCGCCCCCTGCCCAGCGGCGGCTTCAGCAACCAGAGCGTCTCCGGCCTGCTGCAAGACCTGGGCGCCGGCCTGGCCCAACTGAGCTGGCGCCAAGGGCGCCTGGTGCGCCGCTGGGGCCAGACAGGGGACCCCGTCTTGGCGGTCGGCGACCTGCTGCCCCTGCTGCTGGCCTGGGCCGGCGGCGGCCCCTACGGCTTTGTCGGCACCCCCAAAAGCGATTACACCTGGCGCTCGCCGCCCCCGGCCGGTTGGGGGGCCAGCCCCCTTGCCGACGCCTACCACCGCGCCAAGGGCAGCGAATGGGATCCCTGGGAATGGGCCCTGATGGGCCGGCCCCGTTGCCGCCTGGTGGCCGTGCGCGATGCGCTCACGGCCCGGGGCCTGCGGGGCCATCGGGTGCGGGCCTTCGCCCCAGGCAACCCGATGATGGATGGCTTCAACGCCTTGGCCCCCTTGCCCGCCTGGCTGGACGGCCAGCGGCGCGTGTTGCTGTTGCCGGGCAGTCGGGCGCCAGAAGCCCTGCACAACCTGGAGCGCCTGCTGGGGGGCCTCCCCGCTGGGGACCTGCAGGCCGGCTTGGCGGGGCAGGCCCTCACGGTGTTGGTGGCCTTGGGGTCCTTCCCTACCCCCCAGCAGTTGGCGCCGCTGCTGGCGGGTGCCGGCTTCAGGCCCCAGGCGGTGCCGCCAGGCAGTGGCGCCGCCAGCGCCTGGGGGTGGGGGCCGCTGCGGCTGCTGCTGGGCCCCCAGCAATTTGCCAGCTGGGCCCCCCTGGCCGAAGTGGGCCTGGCCACCGCCGGCACAGCCACCGAGCAATTGGTGGGGCTGGGGGTGCCGGCCCTGTCGCTGCCGGGGCCCGGTCCCCAATTCAAGGCGGCTTTTGCCCGGCGCCAGAGCCGGCTGCTGGGGGGTGCCGTCGAACCCTGCCACTCCAGTGCCGAACTCGCCCAGAAACTGCTCGCCCTGCTGGATGATGGGGTGCGCCGCCAGCAGCTCGGGGCGATCGGCCGGCGCCGCATGGGCCCCCCCGGCGGCAGCGACCGCCTGGCCGAGCTGGTGCAGGCCCATTTGCTCAGCCCCACGGGCCCGGGGGGCAGGGGCTGATGGCAGGGGGAGAGGGATGATGGCAGCGGGGCCGATCTCAGCCCAACCCTTTGCCTGAGCCAACCCCCATGGTCGCCATCCCGGATCGCCATTACAACGCCGCCTGCGGCAGGTTGGCCACCCGACTGGGCATCAGCCAGTCGGCGGCCCGCCGCAAGGTGGACATCAAGGCCTCCCAGGAAGGCATCAGGGACCTGGCCGCCCGCATTGCCCTGGCCGAAGCGATGCTGGCCGAAGCCCAGGCCGGCGGCGTCGACAACGGCACCCTGTTCACCGACCAACTGGGTGCCGTCGGCAACGACGAAAACTTCATGACCGAAGACTGAAGACGGCGCCGCTTCAGTGCTCGAACACCGAGCCGAAATGCTGGCGGTCGAGGTCGGCGAAGACGGGCAGGCAGGCAAAACACCGCTCGGCCAGCTGCCAGCGCTCCTCCCGGCGCAGCATCGCTTCGAGGCGATCGCGGGCGCCGATCAGCCAGCGCACATCCCCGGCCGCATAGGCGAGCTGCACCTCCGTCAACTCCTCGACCCGGCCCCAATCCGAACTCTGGGCCCGTTTGTCCAGCTCCACCCCCACCAGCTCATTCACCACATCCTTGAGCCCATGGCGGGGGCTGTAGGTGCGGGCCAGCCGGCTGGCCACCTTGGTGCAGAAGAACGGCGCCACGGTGATGCCCAGCCCCTCGGCCAGGGCCGCCAAGTCGAAACGGGCGAAATGGAACACCTTCTCAACGGCCGGATTCTCCAGCAGCAGCTTCAGCCGGGGCGCCCCCTGCTGGCCCCGCAAGATGCGGATGCAACAGGTGTTGTCGTGCTCATCGCAAAGCTGGACCAGGCAGAGCCGGTCCCGGCCGTGCACCAGCCCCATGGCTTCCGTATCCACCGCCAGGGCCCTGGCCCCGCCATAGAGGGCCAGCCAGGTGTCATCTAGATCGCCGTCGAAGACGGCAAAACGGGCCGGGGGCGGTTGGGACGCAGCCGGGGCGGTTGGGGCCTGGGTCATCGCCATCCTGTCGAGGGCCTCCATGCTCCCCCAGGCGCCGGCCGGGCAGCGTCGCAACAGGGACCCAGGTGTTACAGAATGCCTGCGCTGCGGCCGTTGCCTCCATGCCCATTCCGGGCTCCACCCTGTTGCTGACCCTGCTGCTGGCCATTGGCCTGGTGTTCTTTCTGCGCGCCGCCAGCAAGGACCGCACCACGGTGGTGGAGGTCCATTCGCCCCGCCCGCCCCTGGAAGTGTTGCAGGGGCTGACCCATTGGCTGCTGGAGCGGGGCTGGAGTGCCGAGGCCAGTGATCCCGATCGGCGTTGGTTGAGCTTTAGCGGCCAGGTGCGGGCCAGTCGTCCCCTGGCGGTGCTGCTGTCCGTGCTGGCGGGCATCGGCGCCGGCTGCCTGGGCCTGGTCTTACGCCAGCTCCAACCCGCCCTGGGCTGGTGGAGCCTGGGCCTGGCGGCCCTTGGCCCCCTGGCCGGTCTGG
>CAMDWF010000262.1 GCA_945878795.1 Synechococcus sp. UW140 | reverse complement strand
GGCCCCCACCCCCGCGCCGCCTCGCCGCCCCCCCCAGGTGGTGATGTTGAAGCGCGAGCAGATCCCCGCGATCAAAAGCCAGGACACCACTGAACCAGAGGTTGCCCCAGTGGCCAAACCGATGTCCTTGGTCGCCCCCCCCGGAGCGCCGCCGCCGGCTCCCGGCCGGCCCCCCCGGGGCGATGAAGATTTGTTCTCAACGGACGAACTGGAAGGGCTCACCATGGGCGACCTGCTCGGCCCGGCCAGCCAGGGACGCCGCCAGTCCACCCCGGTGCGCGCCACCGCCGAGGTGGTCAAAACCCCACCCCGCACCGTGGATGACTTTGATTTCGATGAGGAGGCCTTCCTCGCCGCCCTGGATGAAAACGAACCCGTCGGCACCACCGGCGATGTGGTGCAAGGCAAGGTCATCGGCCTAGAAAGTGACGGGGTCTACGTGGACATCGGCGGCAAGGCGCCTGGGTTCATGCCCAAAAAGGAATGTGGCCTGGGGGTGATCACCAACCTCAAAGAACGCTTTCCGGCGGGTCTGCCGATTGAGGTCCTGGTGACCCGCGAACAGAACGCCGACGGCATGGTCACCGTCAGCGCCCGGGCCCTGGCCCTGCGACAAAGCTGGGACAAGCTGCGCCAGCTGGAAAAAGACGGCAAGGTGGTTCAGGTCAAGATCAATGGCTTCAACCGTGGTGGCGTGACCTGTGATCTGGAAGGCCTGCGGGGCTTCATCCCCCGCTCCCAGTTGCAGGAAGGCGAGCAGCACGAAGCCCTGATGGGCAAGACCGTTGGTGTGGCCTTCCTGGAGGTAAATCCTGAGACCCGCAAACTGGTGCTTTCCGAAAAGAAAGCCGCCTCCGCCGCCCGCTTCTCCCAGCTGGAGTTGGGCCAATTGGTGGAGGGCAAGGTGGCGGCAATAAAGCCCTACGGTTTCTTCATTGACCTCGGTGGGGTCAGTGGCCTGTTGCACCATTCCAGCGTCACCGGCGGCGCCTTGCGGGACCTGCGCGAAGCCTTTGAGGTGGGCGAATCGATCAAGGCCCTCGTCACCCAGGTGGACCCGGGCCGGGGTCGCATCGCCCTGAATACGGCCCTGCTGGAAGGTCAGCCCGGTGAATTGTTGGTCGAAAAGGCAAAAGTGATGGCCGAAGCCGAGGATCGGGCCACCAGGGCCCGTTCCTTGATCCGTCAACAGGAGCAATCCGCAGGATGAATCCTGGCTCCACCGCCCCCAGCCTTGCCCAGGAGGCCGACTGGGAAATTGATTTCTATTCGAGGCCCATTCTCGAGAGCGATGGCCGTAAACGCTGGGAGCTGCTGATCTGCGCAACCCCAGACGCCAACGCCACCACCAGCCCTTTCCGTTGGCTGCGCCATTGTCCCGCTGACAGTGTCAACTCAATCTGGCTGCGGGAGTCGATCGAAAGCGCCCTGGCCGCTGCCAACGAGCAGGGCTTGGCCCCGCCGCGCCGTCTGCGCTGCTGGCGGGGGTCCATGCGGGCGATGGTGCAGAGGGCCAGCGATGGACTGGGGATGGAGCTTGTGGCCTCCCGCCGCTGCTATGCCCTGCAGGATTGGCTACGGCAGCGGGAAAGAGACGTCTACCCCCAGGAGGAGGGGTATCTGGCCGGCCCCCTAGCCCCCGCACCCCAACCGCTGCGGCCCCTGGCCATTGCCCTGCCGGAGGCCGCCCGGGGCGACCGCTGGAGCTGGGCCAACCTCAACGCCGGTGCCCTGGCCGATGCCAGCGACTGGGAAGCCGGTTTCAGTGGCTTACTGCCCTTGCCCGAAGGAATCAACCCGGATACCCCCGTACCCGGCCTACGCCTGTTCAGCCAACGGCGCCCCCTGGCGATTGCGGGCTGGCTCGCCGGGCTGGAGCCGGTGCGGCTGGAAATCGAGGGCGACCAACTGGTGCTGGAGGCCGGATTGGACGACCGCTGGCGGCTGGCCCGCCTGGAGGCGGCGGAAGCGTCAGCAGCCCAAATCGCCTTTGCCGCAGCCCGGGAGCAGGCCGGAGGCCTGCAGTTCATCGCCGTGCAATCCGACCCGGACCAACCCCGGTTTGAGGGCTTCTGGATGCTGCGCGACCTGCCCGATGGCTGAGGCCAGTCCGGCCCCCTTCGACCGCCCCGATGCCGGCTTCAATGATCTGCCCGGCTGGACCTGGGTCGGCACCTATGGGGGCTGGTATCTGCAAGCCGAGCGCTTGGGCGATTTTGAGCACGGCTTCTTTACGCGCCAATGGCAGGGCCGCGAACCCGCCGAACTGGCCGCCTTTGTCAGCGCCGGAGTCAGCGTGCACCGGCCCCAACAGATCCATAGCGCCCTGGTGTTGTCTGCCGGCGCAGCCAGCGCGGCACCCTGGCCCAAGGCCGATGGTTTGGTCAGCGACACGGCGGGCCAGAGCCTGTGGGTATGTGGCGCCGACTGCACACCCGTCTTGATCGCCGATCCCGCCAGCGGTCGGGTCGCCGCCGCCCACGCCGGTTGGCGGGGCGTGGCCGGTCGCATCCTGCCTGCTGCCATCAGCCTGCTGGAGCAGGCCGGCAGCCGGCGCCAAGACCTGCTGGTGGCCCTGGGACCGGCCGTCAGTGGCGCGAATTACCAGGTGGAGCGCCGGGTGAGCCTGGAGGTGGCCGCCTCGCTGTATCCGCCCGGATCGCTTGGGGGCCAGGGGGTAGGCGAGCTGGAGGAACTGCGGGCCTGGGGGGCCCTGGCGGCCGATCCCCAAGCCGACCGCGACCGCCTGGATATTCGGGCCGCCACTGTTGGGCAGCTGGCCCACGCAGGCATTGACCCGGAGCGGATCAGTGTCTGCCCCCTGTGCACGGTGGCCGAGCCGCTGTTGTTTCATTCCTGGCGGCGCGACCAGGTGAAGGCTGTGCAATGGAGTGGCATCGTCGCCCAGGGCTGAAATCAGCCGGTAAGAGGGTCACGATGGCTACCAGAGACTCGCCGCATTCGCTGCGACCGCCCCGTTTGACAAATGGCGGGGCGGTGATCATCAACAATCCGCAGTTCAGCAAGAAACCACAGACGACCTCATGCACCTTGGTGGCTGGAGAATTGGAGCTGCGACGCTCTTTCTCCTGATGGGACTAGCTCTGTTGCCGAAACGATCCCGGTGACTGGCATGGCGAAGCAACAAGAAAATCTGGCCTAGACCTTGCGCAAAGGGCCCAAGACAGGAGAAAATGCAGTTGTTGCATTTTCACACCATGCTTACAGGATCAGATCTGCTGGCCAAGGTCAAGGAGCTGGGGGATGTCAGCAAATCCGACCTTGTTCGGTCTTGCGGCTATGTGTCCACCAAGGCTGATGGCAGCGAACGCCTCAATTTCACGGCCTTCTACGAAGCGCTTCTCAATGCCAAGGGAGTCGATTTCGGCGCCGCCCCCAAAGCGGGCAAAGCCGGTCGCAAGCTCAGCTTCAACACCAAAGTTCAGTTCAACGGCAACCTCATGGTCGGTAAGGCCTACACGGCCATGCTCGACCTGAAGCCCGGCGACGAATTCGAGATCAAGCTGGGTCGCAAGCAAATCCGTCTCGTTCCTCTGGGGACAGAAGGAG
>CAMDWF010000261.1 GCA_945878795.1 Synechococcus sp. UW140 | reverse complement strand
GCCAGCCCCGATGCCGTGGTGGCCGCCGCCGCCGCCGAGGGCCTCAGCCGCACGGTGCTCGTCTACGACGCCTTTCACGACGTGATCGAGCTGGCGGCCAGCAACCCCCTGGCCCAGCAGGTGGTGGATAGCTGGGCCGCCGCCGCCTGGTTCACCAGCCGGCCAGAGCTGCCGGCAGAAATCACTGTCACCGTGTTCAAGGTGGAGGGCGAAACAAATACCGACGACCTTTCACCCGCCACCCACGCCACCACCCGCCCCGACATCCCCCTGCACGCCAACGCGATGCTGGAAACCCGCATGCCGGGGGGTCTCGATCTAATCGGCGAACTCAAGGCCAAGGGCTATGCGGTGGCCTATGTGGGGGACGTGGTGGGCACCGGCAGCTCGCGCAAATCCGCCATCAACTCGGTGCTATGGCACACCGGCACCAATATCCCCCACGTACCCAACAAGCGCAGTGGCGGTGTAATCCTGGGGGGCAAAATCGCGCCGATCTTTTTCAACACCGCCGAGGATTCCGGCGCCCTGCCGATCGAGTGCGATGTCACGGCCCTCAACTCCGGTGATGTGATCACGATCCGGCCCTACGCCGGCACAATCGAGCGGGCCGCCACAGAACCGGGTGCCGGCGAGATCGTGGCCCGTTTCGAGCTCAAGCCCAGCACCATCGCCGATGAGGTGCGCGCCGGCGGCCGCATCCCTCTACTGATCGGCCGCTCGCTGACAGACAAAGTGCGCACCCAGCTGGGCCTGGGCGCCAGCGAGCTGTTCATCCGCCCCGTGGCCCCCGCCGACACCGGCAAGGGCTTCACCCTGGCCCAGAAGATGGTGGGCAAGGCCTGCGGCCTTGCCGGCGTGCGCCCCGGCACCAGCTGCGAACCGCTGATGACCACCGTCGGCTCCCAGGACACCACCGGGCCGATGACCCGCGATGAAATGAAGGAGCTGGCCTGCCTTGGCTTCTCCGCCGATCTGGTGATGCAGAGCTTTTGCCACACCGCCGCCTACCCCAAACCCGTAGACATCAAAACCCACGCCGAACTGCCCGATTTCATGGCGTCGCGCGGCGGCGTCGCCCTGCGCCCCGGTGATGGCATCATCCACAGCTGGCTCAACCGGCTGCTGCTGCCCGACACGGTGGGCACCGGCGGCGACAGCCATACGCGGTTCCCGCTCGGCATCTCCTTCCCCGCCGGCTCGGGCCTGGTGGCCTTCGCCGCCGCCATCGGCGCCATGCCGCTGGACATGCCCGAATCGGTGCTGGTCAAGTTCTCCGGTTCGCTGCAACCGGGCGTCACCCTGCGCGATGTGGTGAATGCCATCCCCTACGTGGCGATCCAGCAGGGCCTGCTCACGGTGGCGAAGGCCGGCAAGAAGAACATCTTCTCCGGCCGCATCATGGAGATCGAAGGATTACCCGATCTCAAGCTCGAACAGGCGTTTGAATTGACCGATGCCACGGCAGAGCGCTCCTGCGCCGGCAGCACCATCAAGCTGTCGGTGGAAACAGTCAGCGAATACCTGCGCAGCAACGTGGCGCTGATGAAAAACATGATCGCCCGCGGCTATAGCGATGCCCGCACCCTGGCCCGCCGCATCAAGGCGATGGAGGCCTGGCTGGCCAATCCGGTGCTGCTGGAGGCCGACGCCGATGCCGAGTACGCCGCCATCATCGAAATCAACCTTGATGAGCTCAAAGAGCCGATCCTGGCCTGCCCCAATGATCCCGACAACGTCAAGCTGCTCAGCGAGGTGGCCGGTGATCGCATCGACGAGGTATTCATCGGCTCCTGCATGACCAACATCGGCCACTACCGCGCCGCCGCCAAGGTGCTTGAGGGCCAGGGTGCCAACCAAGCCCAACTCTGGGTGTGCCCACCCACCCGCATGGATGAGGAAAAACTCAAGGAGGAGGGCTATTACGCCACCTTTGAAGCCGCCGGCTCCCGCATGGAGATGCCCGGCTGCTCCCTCTGCATGGGCAACCAGGCCCGGGTGGAGGACAACACCACCGTGTTCTCCACCAGCACCCGCAACTTCAACAACCGCCTCGGCAACGGCGCCCAGGTGTATCTCGGCAGCGCCGAACTGGCGGCGGTCTGCGCCCAGCTGGGCCGCATTCCCAGCAAGGAGGAGTACCTGGCGATCGCGGCCGCCAAAATCGATCCCCTCGCCGATGAGCTCTACCGCTACCTCAACTTCGATCAGATTACGGGGTTCGCCGATCAGGGTCGGGTGATCAGCGGCACCGACGAGGCCAGGGTGCTGGCGGAAGCCTGAGCCCCTGGGGGAGCAGGCCCAAAGGCAGTCAGACGCAAAGATGTTTTAGTAAATTTTTCAAAAAACTTGCCTCGGCCCCGCCTGCGGGCGAAAAAACTGTGACTGTCTGCGCACAATGCAACATCCCGCAACCAGGTCCGAAGCTCGGCCTTGGCTACGGTTCATAATGACGTTGTTTTGGATCTCCATCCCCCATGATTTCCTCCTGGAGCACTGCCCTCGGCCGCTGGATGCAACCCCTGCGCCGCGTGGTCGTCCTTGGCCTCGCCACCCTGCTTGCCTTCAACCTGGCCGCCTGCTCGGGCATCATCTCCCAGGATGCCAAGGATGCTGCCCGTACTGCGGTGCAAGTGGCCAAGACCGCCGCTGACGTCACCGGCAATGAATCCCTCAAGGGCGTCCTTGAACCCGTTCTGAAGGTGCTCAACACCACCGAGAAGCAAGTTAGGGAAGACGACCTCCCCGCCGCTGGCAAAACCATCCAAGCCTTCCAAGGCCTGTGGAAAACTGCCCAACCCGTCGTCAAGCTGGCTTCCGGCAGCAACTACGGTCTGATCGAAAAAGGCGTGAATCTGGTCATCAAGACCTTTGGTGGCGAAGTGGCCCCTTCCAAGGACAACGCACTCACCGCCCTCGGCGGCCTGATTGGTCCCCTGACCAAGCTCCTGACCTGATTGCCCTCCGGCACCTAAGTCACCCTCTAGGGAGAAGCGAGGCGTTTGCCTTTCTTCTCCCTTTTTTCGTGAATGCCAGTCTCCTAAGTGGAGTAACAACCATTACAAGAAGCCAAAAAAATCGCCGTCTCCTCCCGATTTCGTCAAAACTTGGCCTTGTCTAATCATCAAGTTCCATGAAGCGCCTGCTTACCGCCGGTATGGCTTTGGCCATCGCCGGCACCCTGGGCCTCTCCGGTTGCTCCAGCAGCACCACCGAAGCGACCCGTCAGACCGGTGAAGCGGTGGGAGGAGCCGTCAAGGAAGGCGCCAACGCCGTCGGCGATGCCGCCAAGACCGCTGCCAGCGCCACCGGCCAGGCCGCCCTTGCACCGGCCCTCACCCCCGTGCTGAATCTGCTCAACAAGAGCAACGATGAAGTCAAAGCGGGCAACCTGGCGGGTGCCATCGCTTCCATGGGCGGCTTCAGCGCCCTCTGGTCCACCGCTGGTCCCGTGATCAAGCCCCTGGCTGGCGACAAGTGGCCCATCATTGACACCGCCGCACGGCTGGCTCTCTCCACCTTCGAGAAGGGCAAAACCCCCACGGCCGCCAATGCCAGCTCGGCCATCACCGGCCTGCT
>CAMDWF010000260.1 GCA_945878795.1 Synechococcus sp. UW140 | reverse complement strand
AAGCTTAATCGGTCGATTGCGGCCATCCAAATCCATCTGTAGGAAGTTAAATTACTTGGCCAGTCACCACTTTTCCAGGAGGAATTGACCCATGCCCGAGGCCCCAATGGCTGCAAACCCAACCCGTCCTTTCAGGCAGCGGCCCAAGCGGCTGGCGGAGGCCTCACTGCTGGAAGCACCCGCGCTGCTGCTGCGCCGCAGCCGCGGCCTTAACTCCAGGGATGGCCTCACCTGGCTTGCCTGTGTGCCGCTGGCGCTGTTTGGTCTTGGGGTCTTTACCCTCTCCGCCCACGCCGCCGAGCTGCCCGAGCTCACGCCTGCCTTCCTGGTCAACAACCTGTGGCTGTCGATTGCCGCCTTCCTGGTGATCTTCATGAACGCCGGCTTCGCCATGGTCGAAGCAGGGCTCTGCCGCCAGAAGAACGCCGTCAACATCTTGAGTAAGAACCTGATCGTCTTTGCCCTGGCCGTCACGGCCTACTGGGTGATTGGCTATTCCCTGATGTACGGCGATTCAATCGCCGCTGGCTGGCTCCATTTCAAGGGGCTGTTCTTCGATCCCACCGTCACCCCAGAGATGGTGAAAGATGGCAAGCTGGTTCCAAGCGTCGATTTTCTCTTCCAGGCCGCCTTCGCCGGCACCGCCGCCACAATAGTGTCGGGCCTGGTGGCCGAGCGGATCAAATTCAAAGAATTCGTTCTATTTTCTTTAATACTCGTCGGCATCATCTATCCGATTGCCGGCAGCTGGAAATGGAATGCCTCCGGCTGGCTCAATCAGCTGGGCTTCATCGACTTCGCCGGATCCACCTTGGTGCACACCGTCGGTGCCTGTGCCGGGATCGTGGGGGCGATCATCCTCGGCCCCCGCATCGGCAAGTACGTCGATGCCAAACCTCAAGCCATCCCCGGCCACAACGTCGCCCTGGCCACCCTGGGCTGTCTGATCCTCTGGCTCGGCTGGTATGGCTTCAACCCCGGTTCCGTTCTGGCCATGAATGAAACCGTTCCTTACATCGCCGTGACCACCACCCTGGGGGCGGCGGGCGGTGGCATCGCCGGCACCCTGGTCTCCCAACTCCGCACCGGCAAACCCGACCTGACCTTCACCATCAACGGCATCCTGGCCGGTCTGGTGGGAATCACCGCCGGATGCGATGCCATCTCCATGCCTGCGGCCTGGGTGATTGGCTTCATCGGCGGTGCCCTGGTGGTTTATGCGGTGAGCTTTGTCGATGCCCTCGGCATCGATGACCCCGTCGGTGCGTTCTCCGTCCATGGTTTCGGCGGCATCTGGGGCACCCTTGCCGTCGGCCTCTTCCACACGGACAAGGGCCTGCTCACCGGCCACGGCTTCGGCCAACTCGGCCTGCAAATCCTCGGTATTGTCTCCTACGTGGTCTTCACCCTGGTGGTGTCCTGGATTCTCTGGAGCGTGCTCGGTGCCCTCGGTGGTGGCCTGCGGGTGGCAGAAGACGAAGAGCTGGGTGGTCTGGACCTGAGCGAACACGGCATGGAGGCCTATCCCGAATTCGTTTCCACCACGAACGTCTGAGCTGCAACAGCATGGGACGGGCTCATTAAGCCATACAGCTGTTCAGCCAAGTTTATTCGTATAGCTATCAACATTGCCCCCAGTGCGGCCAAATATTTTGCTATACATCAGTTGACATAGGCATGCTGGATATTCCATAGGGCGATTTAACTGCACCATGGTGACCTGGCCCATAGGCTGGGTTACCAGCAGTGGCGCAAGCATTTGACGACCGGACAGTCCATCATTAAACTGGAATGATCCATCCCTAAGGCCCATGGCGAATCAGCGCTTTTGCATTCATTTCGCCCTGCTATCGCTGCTGTTCGGTGTCTTCGCTGCAGCACCGGCACGGGCCACAAAAGTCGTTTCAGCAGTCGCCATCGACCTACCCCCATCCACCATGTTGGCCTGTGGTGGCGGCGGCTCTGGTGCCTACAGGAAGCCATCCAGACCTGGACACCATATCAACAGCTCCGCTGGGGCAAGGTCGGCAACGACCCCAGCGATACAGGCTCCAAATTCCAATGCCCTCCCCGCACCGACGCAACCCTGATTGCCGGCAGGTCGCTGCTTAGAACTTGAAGCTGGTTTTGACCAAGCCACCGAATTGACTGAAGGTTTCGCCTATCGGGGTTGCTTGGCCAAGGGGCCGGCTGATGTAGATCAAGGCTGGAGTGATGGTGATGTTATCGGTGACTTGTAACTTGTACCACCACTCCCAGACAAACCCGCCGTCATCAGGAGTCCGGGACCCTGTGAGGGCGGTGGCAAAGACGGGCTGGCCCACCGCCATACCAAAATCGTTGCCTTTCACCAGCAGGTCGGTCCATTGCAGACCTGCCATCCAGGATTGGCTGGTGCTTAAGCTGCCGGCCGGCTGGGGCGCAACATAATTGGTTGTGTTGTAACCCCAGCCCAGGCTGAGTGAAGGCAGCCAACCACTACTGCTGGGCTGTAGATATCCACTCAGGCCAAAGGCATTGGTGCGCGAATTGCCATTGTGATCAATTGCAGAATGCGTGAATGGCGTAGTTCCTGGTACGAATACGGTTTCAGGTTGCACATACGTATAAATGGCTGCTAACCCAATGCGGTCATTTCCATAAGCCAATTGAACGCTTCCTGAAGCACCGGAGCTGGCGGTACCAATACCCCCTGTATTTGTATCGCCAGAATCGGCATTAGCAGCAACATAATTTGCACTGATACTGAAGGAGTTCTGTTGCCACCAGATTCCAGCACCTGCGCCAAGATTCTTGATATACGCGGCTGGGGCTCCATTAACGGTAAATACGTTGAGGATTGTGTCTGATGGATAGGCGCTGGGCCACAGTGCCAGCATGTCTTCCTGGCCGACGCGGGCACCCAGGGTGGCCGTGAAGCCGCCGCCGATGGGCCATTGGTAGAAGAGCTTGTCGATGGCCACAACATCGGGCCCGGCATCTTCTTCAAATGCCACTTCCAGGGTTGAGAGCGCCAGAGAATGGGGCTCACCGCCAAACACGCTGCGTCCGAAATTGTCGGCCCGCAGGTTGGTGCGCAACAGGTCCTTGCCGTTGAAGCTGGTGTCGAGCGTCAGCTGCAGGTCGTAGTTGAAAGTGGTGCCATTCGGTAGGGACACCGGCGAGCGACGCTGCCCCGTGAGCTCATTCGTGCGCCGGCTCACCGTATTGGCGCCGCTATTGACGGCACTGCCGCTGAAGACATTGGAGCCCACCACAAAAGTGGCCAGACCGGAGAGCTTGGTGGTGGTGGAGAAGCGGGTGGCGAGGAGCTCACCCACGCGGGCCTCGATCCCATCCACACGGCCGCGCAGCACGGCGAGTTCCTGCTGGAACTCGTTCACCAGCCGCTTGATCTCGTCGGTGGTCTCGCTGACGCGGTCGAGGCAGGCATTCAGCAGGGCAGCCGCTTCATAGCGGCTCAGCGACCGACCGCCCTTGAAGTTGCCGCTAGGATAGCCGGCCACGCAGCCGTAGCGTTCGACCAGGTTGGAGAGGGCCTGGTATGCCCAGTCGTTGGGCTTGACGTCGGAGAACTGGGA
>CAMDWF010000259.1 GCA_945878795.1 Synechococcus sp. UW140 | reverse complement strand
CGAAGCGCTTAATCACCCGGGGACCGTCTGCCACACCCAGGTAATAGCCGATTTCTTGAGCCAGCTCGGGGTTGGAGGTGCCACTGAAGAGGCGTAATCTCCGGCTGTCGGATGGCCCGTGGGGCTGGTAACCGCCCAACTCCAGCCTTTCAGCAGTCGAGAATGTCGTCACAAGGCAGTGGGCAGGTCGCAGCGTTTCGATGTTAGAAGCGTACCTGGCACCACCTTCCCCCCACCCCATGGCGGCCTTGATGTCGTTGCCCCCATTACAACTGCTTGTCTTGGCCCAGGGGACCGCAGGCAGTCTGGGTGGCTCGGCGGCCTGCCTGCCTGCCGCCGCAGAGCGTCTGGCCCACTTGCTTGGGCTGCCTATGCGGACCATCGCCAGCGTTGCCGATCCCGAGCAGGCCATGGCCCAGTTATCGCGCTGTCCGGATCCCTGGCTGGCGGCTCTCCCCTTCGATCCAGGTCTCAGCCTGGATTCCGGTGGCAATTGGGCGGAGTTGCTGGGAGCCTGGCGGCAGCCCAGCCTGTTGGTCTTGGAACAGACCCAGTTGGCCACGGGTTTGCCTGCGGCCGGGACGGCCCTGCTGCAACGCTGGCAGGTGCCCCTCGTCGGTTTGATTCAGTGGGGCGGTCCCTGGAATCCAGTCGCCCGGCGCCGGGATGGTCTGCCCTGGTTGGGTTGTCTGGAGGGACAACCTGCGCCGCAGCTGGATCCCTCGGGGGCGGCGTTGACTGAGATTGGTGAAGAAGCCCTGGTTCTGCAACTGCGCTGGCGTTGGGCCCAGCTCGATCGGCTGGCGGTGGCCTGAGGTCTAGGCCTTGGGCCCGGGAGGCCCTAGGGGGCCGGCCAGAGTTTTTGAGAGGATTTAGCATCAAGCTGGCGCAATTCACCAAAGTCCTTATTGGGGGGTAAAAGCGGCAGGCTGGCGAATTGGATCGGTTGACTTACATCGAGGCCAGCGGCAAACAGGCTGAGCGTCTCATCAGCAGTCAGATTGGTTTCGACCTGGGGCCGCAAGGTTTTGATCAAGGCGGGCAGGTTGGCTAGCTGATCGGCAAGGGCCCACTGTTCTCGCAGACTTGCTTCCACCAGCTTGTGGTTGCTGCGCCGACCCGATTCCCCGAGATCCTTGTCGCGGAAGCGCAGCAGCTGTTCGACTTGCTTGCCATTGAGTCGTTGCAAACCCGTCTGCAGATCGATCTTGTAATTCTGAGCCTTGTCTCGATATTTCATGGTTCGGGTGGGACTCATTTCCAGTCCACCAACACCGTCGACGATCTGGCGCAGGGCTGCCCGGGGCAGCACCACAAACCGGTCGGGCTCGGATTCCTTCATGCCGAGTACATCCCGCAGGCCATCGACGGTCAAGGCCACGCCTCCGCGGCGATAAAGGTCGGCAAGCCGGCTGGGTTCCTTCTCGCCAGGAACCATCACCGCCAGTTCCACCGGCAGGTTGAGCACCTGGAGGGGCCCCCTGGGGTTGACTCGCACCAGCAGCAAGGCGTCGGCATTGGCGGGGCCCATGGGTGCCGCAGCGGATGCGCCACTACCTGTGTGCTCCGCATCGGTGCCGATCACCAACACGGTGACCGATCGCTTCGGCTCGGCCGCCAGGGTGGCAGGGGTGACATCAATTTTGAGCCCTTCGGCCCGGTCTCTCAGGGGCCAAACGGTACCCAGCAGAGAGCCTCCGACCATGGCCCCCGCCAGGGCGAGGCTGCCAAGCATCAGAGCGCGGGGCGAAGGCCGGGGCAGGGAGGCCAGGCGCTCAAGCCAGCTGGGACCGGGCTCCGGGGCCTGCCGGGCCGCTTTGGCCGACAGGCGAACCGGTCGCGAGCGGGCGGGAGGGCGAGGGTCCCGGCGGGGTGGCATTGGCGACGGGGCAGAAAAAACGATTTTCCAGTCTCCCCCACCGGCCAATGTCCCCCCCACCCCGACCAGGCCCTTCCCTCGATAGGTTGAGCCCAATCATTGCTGATGCGCCCTTGACCAGCGCCCCTGCCGCTTCCGCATCGGCCACCCCACCCCCCGAGCGGCTGGCGCCCCATCAGCGGGCTCGCCCCATGGCCAAGGGCACTACTCGCCCCGCCAAGGATCTCTGCAGCGATTGCGGGCTCTGCGATACCCGCTGGGTGGCCTACGTGCGTCAGGCCTGTGCCTTTCTGGAGCAGCGCTTTGAAGCTATGGAAATCGCGGCCCACGGCCGCAGCAGGGATCTAGACCGGGAGGACGAGCTGTATTTCGGGGTGCAGCAACGGATGTTGACTGCCCGCTTACGTCAGCCGATTGACGGGGCCCAATGGACCGGCATCGTTTCTCGGATCGGAGTTCGTGCCCTTGAAACCGGCCTGGTGGACGCTGTGCTTTGTGTCGGCCAAAGCCCCGAAGATCGCTTCACTCCCGTGCCCCGCCTAGCCCGCACGCCCCAAGAGGTGCTGGAGGCCAGGGTCAACAAGCCCACCCTTTCCCCTAATTTGGAGGTGCTGGAGCAGTTGCCGGGCAGCGGCATCAAACGGCTCTTGGCAATTGGAGTGGGTTGCCAGGTTCAGGCCTTGAGGGCGGTGCAGGCCACCTTGCCCCTCGATCAGCTCTATGTGCTGGGCCTGCCATGTGTGGACAACGTCAGCCGTGAGGGTCTGCAAACCTTTTTGGAGAGTGCCAGCCGTTCAGCGGCCACGGTGGTTCACTACGAATTCATGCAGGATTTCCGCATCCATTTCCGCCATAGCGATGGCAGCACGGAAACGGTGCCATTTTTTGGACTCGATACACCACGGCTCAAGGATGTTTTCGCCCCCAGTTGCCTGAGTTGCTTCGATTACACCAACGCCGGTGCCGATCTGGTGGTTGGCTATATGGGGGCTGGTTTCGGTAGTCAATGGATCACCGTCCGCAATGCTCTTGGACAGCAGTTGCTCGATCTCGTGGAAGGTGAGTTGGAAACCGGCCCGGTTTTCAGTGCCGGTGACCGTCGCCAGGCGGTGCAACAGGGTATCGGGGCCTACGACAAGGCCGTACGCCTGCCGATGGCTTTGGCAGAGTTGGTGGGGTTTTTTGTCAAGCGCTTCGGGCCGAAGGGCCTCGAATACGGTCGCTTCTCGATTGATTCCCATTTCACCCGCAACGCCCTCTGGCTGCGGCGTAACCACCCCGCCATCGCCGAGCGCCACATCCCCGCCTTCGCCAAACGCATCATTGCCGCTTATCGGCTGCCTGAGTCGTGACCGGCCTCGTTCCCCCTCGCCAATCTGGGGTGCTGCTGCACCCCACCTCCCTGCCGTCGGCAAGCGGTTGCGGCACCCTGGGAGCCTCCTCCAGGGATTGGGTCGAACTGTTGGGCCGCGAGGGTATCGGGGTCTGGCAGCTCCTGCCCGTGGCACCCCCCGACGGCACCGGTTCTCCCTATAGCTCCCCCAGTGGTTCGGCGCTCAATTCCTGGCTGCTCGACGCCGATGATCTGGTGGATGGGGGCTTCTTAACGGCGCGACAACGGGATGACCTACCCCCTGCCGCCAGCAGCGATCGGCTCGAACCGCTGCAGGCCTCGCGGCGGGCCGAAGCCCTGGGCGTCGCCTTGGCCCAGGCTTGGCCGGCCCAAAGCC
>CAMDWF010000258.1 GCA_945878795.1 Synechococcus sp. UW140 | reverse complement strand
CTTTAACATTATCGCCTCCCCAGTATTTGAAGGCCAAAAGGGCGAATGTGATCAGGGTTACGCCGGCGCCAGCAAAAAAAGCTCACTGCCGGTGCTAGTTGGGGTTGATATCATTTCCGGCAAGTGGGTTAGATTTTCCAGAAAGATGATGGCCATGGCCAGAATTATGTAATTTGCGAACTGAGACTTGAGTTCGTGGAAATTGTCAACCCGAAAGCTGGGCGGTAGCTGCAGGGGGCGCAGGAAGAGAGAAAACATGCCGAGGGACAGGGTCAGGCAACCTGTCCCTACCAGCATCAGGTTGATTCCTTGCAACATCTCCACCTCAAAGGTGGGTAAAATCTCAATGATCTTTTCTGTGTGGCTGGTGAATGTCAACAAGAATTGATGCACGATCATTCGCCCGCCCATGACGAAGAGCGAAGTGCTGGCCATCAAAAGTCCAAGTACTGAGGCGATCGTAAGATATCTTGCTTTTGAAAAGACTGTATAAAGCATGAAGCGACCAGGTTGCAATTTACGTAAACTATCACGGCCTTGAGCTCAACTATGTCTCTTGCCTTGATGTTTCGTAACGATTGTTTTTCCCTCTGGGTTTGGCGGGCTCCCTTGGGCAAGTAATGGCTGCAATTGCGTCAATTAAGTTGAGGCACTGCAGTAATTAGGGCCGGTTACGGCGCTGGCCGTGCCGATCGCCTCCATTGCCAGCACAAAATGGCCTGGCGCCAGCCCCCTCAGGCCAGGGCCGGCAGGCGCGGGCAGGCGTCCACCAAGGTGCGGGTGATAGCGGCATGGGGATGGGCCAGCAGGTCGGCGCCCGGGCCCTCCTCCACGATGCGGCCCCCCTCCAGCACGATCACCCGGTGGCAGAAGCCGCTGGCCACGCTCAGGTCGTGGGTGATGAAGACCAGACCCAGGCCCAGTTGCCGTTGCAGTTGGCCCAGCAGCCCCAGCACTTCGGCTTGCACTTCGGCATCGAGCATGCTGACGCTTTCATCACACAGCAGCACCCGGGGCCTGAGGATCAGGGCGCGGGCAATGGCCACCCGCTGCTGCTGGCCCCCCGAGAGTTGGCGGGGCCGGCGCCGCTCGAAGTCCTCCGGGGGCGTCAGGCCCACCGCCGCCAGCTGGCGACGGGCCTCTTGCCGGGCCTCGGCGGGACGGGCCAGGCCGTGGATCAGCAGCGGATCGGCGATGGCTTCCCCCACCGCCATCTGGGGATTGAGGCAGGCCAAGGGGTCCTGGAAAACCATCTGCAGGCCGCGGCGCGCCCGGGCCAGATGGCTGCCCCGCAACTGGCGCAGGTCCTGGCCTTGCAGGCGCACCTGACCGCCCCGCACCGGCACCAGGCCCATCAGAGCGCGGCAGAGGCTGCTCTTGCCGCAGCCGGAAGCCCCCACCACCCCCAGGGTTTCGCCCTCATGGAGCTCGAAGCTGATGCCATCAACGGCCTTCAGCCACCGCTGGCTCCAGGGGGGGGAGGGCAGGGAATGCCAGCTGCGCAGCTCCTGCACCTCCAGCAGCAGCGGCGAGGCCGCTGCGGATTGGCGGTGCCCCCCCTCGCGCTGGCGGGCCGCCTGCACCAGGCGGCGCCCCACATCAGATACCGGCGCGGTCAGCAGCTGGTGGCTGGGACCCTCTTCCACCAGGCGGCCGTCTGCGAGGACGGCGATCCGTTGGCACCAACGGCCGGCCATGGCCAGGTCGTGGCTGATCAGCAACAGGGCGCTGCCCGCTTCGGCACAGAGGTCGCTCAGCTCAGCCATCACCTGGGCGGTGACGGCCACATCCAGGCTGGTGGTGGGTTCATCGGCGATCACCAGGGGCGGATTCAGGGCCAGGGCCAGGGCGATCGCCAGCCGTTGGCGCATGCCACCGCTGAACTCGTGCGGATAGCTGCCATAACGGGCGGGATCGATGCCGACCCGCTCCAGCAGGCCTTGGGCCCGTTCGAAACTGCGCTGGCACCGGTGGGCCTCCAGGGTGTCCCTGAGGTGTTCACCGACGGTCATCAACGGATTGAGCCGCGTCATCGGGTCTTGAAACACCAGCCCCACCGCTTGCCCCCGCAGCTGTCGCAGGGAACTGGCGCTGAGGCGACGGGGATCCTTGCCGGTGAGCTCGAGCCTGCCCTCGCAGAGGCTGCCCGGGGGCAGCAACTGCAATACGGCCCTGGCCACAGTGCTTTTGCCGCAGCCGGAGGGGCCCACCAGGGCGAGGGTTTCCCCCTGGTTCAGCCGTAGGTCCAGGCCGTCCAGCACATTGAGGGGGCTACCCGGGTAGCGCACCTTCAGTCCTTGGAGACGGAGGACTTCCCGGGGAGCGCTGGGGGCCGCGGAACTGGGCGCCATGGGTTGGGGGAGGGCTGTCGGCGGGTTGATCGCCGTCCCCGGACATGGCGGTCCAGGCGGCGGCATTTGCATACCATGGAGGATCATCGTGGAACGAGATGCTTAAAACCGTTCCCGAGGCCTCCACCACCGATCAACAGCTAAAGGTCCCCTCGGCCCCGGATGCGTCGGTCCAGGCCCTTGATGCCAACCCAAGGGCTATCGCCGACCCCGCTGCAGCCTATGGGGTCAGCCTGCCGGCCTGGTTAAGGGATTCGCTGCTGGCAGCCCAGGGTCCCCAGGGCCTGGCAGAGGGTGCCAACAAGGCCAGCCGTAGCAACGACAATCTTTTGGCCGCCGCTTTTGATTTCGCCCATCAGCTCCATGAAGGGCAGATGCGGGCCAGCGGCGAGCCCTACATCGTCCATCCCATCGCTGTGGCCGATCTGCTGCGCGATATCGGTGCCGGCAGTTCGGTCATCGCCGCCGGCTTCCTCCACGACGTGGTCGAAGACACCCAGGTGACGCCGGAGGAAATCGAAGCCCAGTTCGGTGCCGAGGTGCGGGCCCTGGTGGAGGGGGTCACCAAGTTGGGGGGCATCCATTTCACCAACCAGACCGAGGCCCAGGCCGAGAACCTGCGGCGCATGTTTCTGGCCATGGCCAGCGACATTCGGGTGGTGCTGGTGAAGCTGGCCGATCGGTTGCACAACATGCGCACCCTCGGGGCCCTCAAGCCCGAGAAGCAGCAGCGCATCGCCCGCGAAACCCGCGATATTTACGCCCCCCTGGCCAACCGGCTCGGCATCGGGCGCTTCAAGTGGGAACTGGAGGACCTCGCCTTCAAGATCCTGGAGCCGGAGGCGTTTCGGGAGATCCAGCAGCAGGTCGCCACCAAGCGCAGTGAACGGGAAGATCGGCTGGGGGTCACCCTGCAGTTGCTGCGGGATCGGCTGGCCTCGGTGGGGCTTAACAGCTGCGAGGTCAGCGGCCGACCCAAACATCTCTATGGCATCTGGAGCAAGATGCAGCGCCAGCAGAAGGCGTTCCACGAGCTCTATGACATCGCGGCGGTGCGCATTCTCTGTCCGACCCTCGAGAGTTGTTATCGCGCCCTGGCGGTGGTGCATGACACCTTCAGGCCCATCCCGGGGCGGTTCAAGGACTACATCGGTTTGCCCAAACCGAATGGCTACCAGTCCCTGCATACGGCCGTAATCGGTCGCCATCGTCCGATTGAGGTGCAGATCCGCACCGGGGAAATGCACCAGGTGGCCGAATACGGCATCGCCGCC
>CAMDWF010000257.1 GCA_945878795.1 Synechococcus sp. UW140 | reverse complement strand
GTAAAAACACCAGGCAGCCCACGCCCAGCTCCCAGAATCGCGAGGGAAGCAGATAGTAGGCAGCAGGAAAATCAACACCAAGCCGGTAGCCAAACACCACCAGGGAGAGAACACTCAGGGGCAGCAGAAAGAGCACCAGGCGCCGGCTTCCGGCGGCACCATTGCGGGCGAAGCCGCTGAACCAAACCAGCAGCGGAAAGAGGAGATAAAATTGTTCCTCGACCCCCAGGGACCAGGTATGGGAAAAGGGGTTCAAAGCGGCGGCGGGCCGGAAATAATCGACCGCTAATCGATATAGGGTGATGTTGCTGAAACCGAATAGCGAACGCCAGCCCACTCCCAGCATCTGACCGGGGTCGTAGGAGACCAGAGCCAGCAACAGCGCCGTAACACCAACGCACAACAGCAGGGCGGGCAGTAGGCGCCGGATACGGCGGGAATAGAAACGCAGCATCATATCCCCTAGGCCCTCTGCGGGCCGGCGGGCCAGGGAGGCCGTGATCACAAACCCAGAGATCACGAAAAAGATATCCACACCCAGGTAGCCTCCCGGCAGCCAGCGCTCCGAGAAGTGGTTGAGAATCACACCAAGAACGGCAACGGCTCGGAGTCCGTCGATTTCGGGCCGATAGGCGACATTGTGACTGGAGGGGCCGGGGGATTGACTCACGTAATCCCGTCCTCAACAGCCATCACTTACGCCAATTTAGCAGGGGTATGCCTGGACTCCTCTCGCCACAAGATTTCAATCAAGCGCTGCAACCTCAGGCGGGGCTTCAGGGGCTGATGCCGCTACCACCAAATCCTCGATCTCACAGACAGGGAAGCGGTTGATGGCCTTCAGGGCTTTGCGGGCATTGCTGCGTAGCCTCTCGCTGATGGCTTCGCAGTAGGGAATCTGGGCTAATAGATCAACTGTGCGCCGCATGACCCGCACCACATCACCCTCATCGAGAGAGGTATGGGCGATCAGGTCTCGCCAAGGGGTGCCCCGGGCCCAGGCGGCCACCAGGCCCGTTAATTCGGGCTCCCACCAGACAGGCACAACCACCTGGCCCCTTTCCTGCTCCTGCTCTAGGGCTCGACGTAGGGGACGGAGGTCATGCAGGGCCTCTTCGGCGGGTTTCGGCGGCTCGAAGCCACACCACAGGTCAGGACGATTGACCTCGGTGGAAATTGCCTCCAACACCGCCGCCAGATCGGGCGGTTCCAGTTCATCGAGATGGCCACTCATCAGGGCAAGACCCAGCCAAAGCTCGTTGTCACCACGCAGGGCCGCCACGGTCCTGCCGACTTCCGTGGGTTCAAGACCTTCGGCACCATCGAGGGCCCCGAAGTGACCCAGGATGCTGATCAAGGAGAGAAAAGTCTCCCAGTGACGGTTGGAGCGAAAATGGAGCAACTGCTGGCGCTCGGCCACCTCCGCCTCGATCTCTTCCATGCGCCGCAGCTGCTTTTTTAGCTGTTTGCGGTCGCCCCAACGGTGGGCGGGATGGAGTTGCAAGCCATCCTCCAGCAGCTGCACCCGCTCAACCTGCTGCAATACCTCCCCAGCCAAGTCGTAATGCGGGGTGACCATGTCATGGCGGCGGGCCATGGAAGCTACGGCCAAGGCCAAGCCTCCGCTGGCCTGGTCCCCATGGCGCAGTTCGCCGCTGCGCTGTAAATCGGGGGGCTGGAGTTGGCTCACCTGGAGGCAACTGAGTTCGGCGTGCAGGGCCACTACGGCGCTGCAGGGCAACAGGATCCAGACGTTGTCGTCGGTGAGGCACAGCAGCCAGGGAAACTGGCCGGCTCCCGGCACCTTGGCAACGACGACCGCCGGGGTTACACGGCCGCGCAATTGGGGGGCCCGCAAACTGACCAGGGAACCCTCGCTGGCAAACTGCAAGGCCAGGGTGAGTTCGTGGGCAAGAGTTTCTTCCGCCTGCTGTTGCAAGATGCGCAACAGGCGGCGTTCCTCACGCAGCTGGCCATTGTGCTTTTCGTAGTCCTCAAACTGATCCCAGGGCACATCACCGCCGCTGGCCTCAAGGCTGGCCAGCTGGAGCCTTAGCTCACCAATGCGCGCTTCGTCGTCCGCCAGGTCCAGGGTGGCCAGGTAGCGCCCAAAGCTGCGTTCGACCAATTCCTTGGCCTTGCTGAGGTCGTAACGCTGCAACAGGTTCAGAACCATGCCGTAGCTCGGGGTGAATTGGCTAACCAGCGGATCGGCGGGGCTGGTGGCCAGTTCACCGGCTTCTCGCACCCCCTCAAAGCGGCTTTGCACCGTGACGACGTAACCCTGATCGTCGAGACCACGGCGGCCGGCGCGACCCGCCATCTGTAGAAATTCACTGCCCATCAAGGGCCGATGGCCCCGCTCGGTGCGTTTGGAAAGGGCCGAAATCACAGTGGTGCGGGCGGGCATGTTGATGCCAGCCGCCAGGGTTTCGGTGGCGAAAACCACCTTGACTAGGGCCTGTTGGAACAACTCCTCAATCAATTCTTTCCAGGCTGGCAACACTCCGGCGTGGTGGGACGCGATGCCGCGCAACAAGGCATCGGCGTGCTCACCGTCACGGACCGCATCGGGGGTGGCGGCCACGTAGGCATCAAGGCGGGTACGAATCAAGGCCTGCTCGGCCGGATTAACCAGACAAAGCTTGCCGAGATCCCTGAGGGCCCGGTCGCAGGAGCGACGACTGAAGATAAAATATATCGCAGGCAGCATGTCCCGCTGGGCCATCTGGGCCACTACAAAACCGATGGGCGGAGCCTCCGGTTGGGGTGGTCGCGGTTCCCGGGGTCCCTTGCGGCGGGTGGTTTTTGGAGGCCGCCAGACCTTGCAATTGGGATGGAGTCCGGTACCCTCCTCATTGAGCAGGGGGTGCAATCCCTTAGCGCTGCAAAAACTGAAAGCGAGGGGCACAGGGCGGTGGTCACTGAGGACCAGCCGGGTCGGGCCATGCACCCGTTCGATCCAATCAGTGAGCTGTCCGGCATTGGCCACGGTGGCCGACAGGGCCACCAATTGGATGGGGGGCGGACAGTGGATAATCGATTCCTCCCAGACGGTGCCGCGTTGGGAATCATTCATGTAGTGGCACTCATCGAGCACTACGGCTTCGACACCGGCTAGGGGATCATCGTCGGGATGATCAATCTCCGCGTACAGCATGTTGCGAAAGATTTCCGTCGTCATCACCACGATCCCGGCATTGCGATTGACGCTGAGATCGCCGGTCAGCAGACCAACATTTTCGGCACCAAATTGCCCACGAAAATCGCGCAGTTTTTGGTTGGAGAGGGCCTTGAGGGGGGTGGTGTAAAAAACCCTGCGCCCGTGGGCCAAGGCCCGGTGGATGGCGTACTCGCCCACCAGGGTCTTACCTGAGCCCGTAGGGGCGCTGACCACCACTGAATGGCCGATGTTTAGGGCATCGATAGCCTCCAGCTGGAAGCGATCGAGCGCAAATGGAAACAACTGCTCCAACGGCGGCACCACTTTCGGCATGGCGAAGGGCGCCTCTCTGCCGTCAGGTGGAAGGGTGGGCATGGGCCAATCCTATGGGGGCGTCGGCCCCGACCAAGGCCCAGGGAACCAAGGGCTGGTCTTAAAACGGCAGCGGCATCTCCGTATCGGCCAGCGGCGGCGCACAAACC
>CAMDWF010000256.1 GCA_945878795.1 Synechococcus sp. UW140 | reverse complement strand
GTCCTCCCCCTGATCCAGCCGATCCAGCCAGGCCAGCACCGCCGTGGCTGTGGCGATCGCCTGTTCGCTGTCTGTTGGCTCGAACAGGTCCATCGGCGGCGTGTCCTGCAGGGGATTGCGGCTAGAGGCGGATCGCCTGAGCGCGGATTGCCCGCCAGCACGTCTTCACTCACCAGAGTTTCACTGAGTGGATCGGCGGTCCGTTCAGCCTCGTCTTGGTAGGCGGGCACGGCGACGTTGAGGCACTCGCCATCATGTCGACACCAGGCACCTTAAAATTCCAACTGCTCCAGCCAGGTCTGCAGATCCTCGGCGCCGCGGAAATCAAGCAGGGCCAGGGCCAGCTCTTCTAGTTGCGGCAGGTTGAGGGCTTCGATGCGGGAGCTGGTAGGGGCGTCAAGGGAACCGCAACGGCGTTCCAGCAGCCGCGAGGCAAGAGCGCTGGCCTCGCGGCGGCGGCCTTCCTCGTGGCCCAGCTCCCTGCCCTCCTGCCTGCCTTCCGCAAGGATGTCCTGGAAGGCGCGGGTGTGGCGCCAGAAGTCTTTGGAGATGCCGAGGGTGGCCATGATTTGGGAGGGTGAAAGACCTTGAAAACGTTCCGAAAGAATAGGCAAAATCAGCTCGATCAGATCCGGCCGCAGCGCCAGGATGCGCTGCGCGCAAGGCCCGAGAGCTGGCTCCTTTTGCACCGGCAGGGTGAGCAGGGCCAGCATGGGATCGAGATCTGGTTGCCGGGTAAGGGCGGCCAGATCCACCCAGGTCACGTCATGCTCAAGGAAGCGACGCAGCAGGAGGGGCTGGCTGGTGCCAAGGGCCAGGCGGCGGTGCGCCAATAGCACTAGCACCTGCAGATGCGCCACCTCCTGGTGCTGTTGCAGCAGGCGGAAGGTTTCGGCGCCAAGCCGGCGGTGGAAACGTCGATCGGCATGCATCTGCACCTCCAGGAGCACCACCGGCAACGCTTCGCTGCCGCCGGGCTGATGGTGGGGCCAGAGCACGCCATCGGGGTGGTGGGCCACCTTTTTGAGGGCCACCGGCCGGAAGATGTAAACGGTTTCCTGCTCGGGTTCGGTTCCCGGCTCGGTACCGGAGCTGAAGCTGGGATCTGTCGCGGCAGGGTTGTCGCTGTCGCCGGGCCCAGCGGCGGCCAGCCCGGGCAGGAGCCGACACACCAAATCGGGCATTACCCGAAACACCTCGGAATACCAGTGGTCGCTTGGCAAGGCAGTGGCTGCATAGGGCGAGAGGGATGGCAATCGCGGCCCATAGATTCAGTGCCACCGCCTGTCACCACCTGGCCGCCACCTACGCGATACCTATCAGCGTTGTTGTCCTCTCAAGGTGCCTGCATTGAGCACCTTTTTGCAGCTTACTGCTTTTTGCTTTTCATGGGCCACGAGTTGATGGATGGCGCAGCATCTCAGTCTCCGCTTGGTTGTGGTTGCGTCGGCCCCTTATCGCGGCTGTTGCTGATGTCGCCCCATGGAGGGCGTCATCAGACAGCCACTGGGGCCTCAACTTCTTCCTTTTAGATCGATCGTGTGTTTCTCAGGCCGTGGATAGTTGATCTTGACGATTTCTGGTTGCTTCCAGCAGCGTGGTTGACGGCTCCAACGATGTGGATTCTCCTGATAGGCCTTGCTATACGTCTGCTGACGGATGGCGCAGATCGCATCAGCTTCTCCAAAGTGCCGTTGATTGGGCGTCACGTACTTGATGCCACTATGGCGATGCTCGCCGTTGTACCACTCAACAAAGCCTTCAATCCAACAGCGCACGGCATCCAGGTTGCGAAACCGGCGCAGTGGGTAGCTCTGGTGGTATTTCATCGTTTTAAACAGTGACTCGGCATAGGCATTGTCATTGCTTACCCCTGGCCTGGAGAAGGACAGTGAAATACCAAGCTCCCTCATTTTTGCCGCCAGCTTGAAGGATCGCATTGGCGCACCGTTGTCCGAATGTAGAACAGCAGCAGCATCAGATGTGATGCTTTCATCTCGACAGACACGATCAAAGAAATCACTTGCCAGTTTGCTGCATTCCACATCCTGCACCTCTGTGCCCAGGATGCGCCTGCTCCATACATCCATCACCATATAAACGTAGTAATACTGGCCTTTGACAGGGCCGGGCACCAGGGTGATATCCCAGGCCAGCACTTGATGGATGCCCTTGGCTTCCATCATTGGCACTGGTCTTGGCTCACGGGGTTGGCGGGCTCTGCCTCGATGATTCAGAAGGTCTTCTTCTCGCATGATGCGATAGATTGTCATCTCGGATCCAACGTACTGCTGTTCCTCGGCCAGGATCGCCACAATCTGGCCCGGTGGCAGATCGGCAAAGCGAGGATCATTGATGGTGTCAATCACTTTCTGGCGCTCTTGAGCGGTGAACTTGTGGGCCACTTGCCTTGGAGCTCCTTTACGGCGATCGAGACTGAATCCCCGCCCGCTGATGTCCAGCCGCCAGCGTCTTAACGTTCGCCCACAAACACCAAGAAGATCGGCCACCACTTTCAGTGGCAAGCCAGCATCCGTACCGGCTTTGAGGAAATCTATCGCCTTGCTGCGATTCTCCATCTCAATCAAGTCTCCTCGTTTTGTGGCCAGAGGAGATCGCGCTTTTTTACAAGCATCAGCAGCGTTGCGGCCTCGGCAAGCGCCTTTTCCTTTTTCTGTAATTCACGCTCCAGCCGCCGATTTTGACGAATCAATTCCTGGTTCAGGCGCTGTAACTCCTTCTGATCGCTCATGCTCGGCGCACTGTGGCTGTTGGCATCCTCTGCCACCTGGCGCCAGCGGGCAAGCTGCTTGGGGAACAGACCCCGTTCGCGGCAATAGGCGCCCAGATCAGGACCGCTGAGTCCTGCTGCCTGGATCACTGCTGCCAGCTTGTCGGCCGCACTCCATCGTTCCGGTGCCTTGCTGGTGGCCGGCACCAGCTGGCCTTCCTGCTTCCAACGATGGCGCCAGCTGTAGAGGGTCTGGGCGTTAACTCCTGTAGAGCGAGAGATCTCAGCCACGCTCTCACGGTTGGGCGGGCTCATCCGCTGGCGGATCTCAGCCCGCAGCTCGGGGTCGTAAGGCGATTGCATCAGTCATCGGTGGGCCCCCTGGTGAATCGGTCAGACAGGGCGGACAACTTTGCTGATAGTGGGGGGGCTTGCCCGCCGACGGCCAGGCCCATCTGATCGGGCTCAACCCGGCGCAGCAGCTCAGGAATGCCCGGGAAGGCGGTGGGGTTTTCTGCAAAGCGCTGCCAGACCTTGTCCCAACCGCGCTTGCCCTTGGTGAGCCGTTCGGCAGCAGAGAGTTCACCGTCTTTGGTGGGATCGAACTTGAGGTCTTTTTTCCAGGTGGAGGAAAGGACTGCCCACTGCTCTTGGCTGCAGCGTTGCTGGAACGCCGGTGGATCCGCCATCCACTGCAGGAGGTCGCGGATCGCATCAGGAACTAAGTAGGCGTTGAAGTCTTCCGCTTCCAGCCGCTTGCCGCGCAGCTGCTCCAGCGGCACGGAGGCCACTTCAGCAAGAGCGCGACTGAGGGCTGCTTTGGTGCCCTGATCGCCGGCCAGATCAAGGCCCAGGGCATCACTGGAGCTAAAGAAGGCGGCCAGGGTCCAGTCGCGCCCATTGCGCTGGAGCCAGAGGCTGCC
>CAMDWF010000255.1 GCA_945878795.1 Synechococcus sp. UW140 | reverse complement strand
TCCTCGCCGAGGAAACCACCGACCCCGCCCTCAAGCACCGCCTCAACACCTGGGCCAAAATCTTCCCCCTCGGCGACTCCCCTGACTACGAACCCGCCCCCGAAACCTCGGTGGCCGCCACCGCCGCTTCCGGCGGCCTTGGGGGGGATGAAGTAATTGACGACCGGATACAACGCCCCCAGGGCCACCCCGGCGACGGAACCGAAGGTGAGCAGATTCATGAACTGCCGACGACCCATGTCGGGGACATCACCAGAAGAGGAGGGCGCTGGGATCTGGGTCATTGGCGTCGCTCTAAAGGAGCGCTGCAACGTAGCGCCATTATGAACCTTGCCCCTATCGCCCTGGACCTGGGCCCCCCGCCTTCCCCTGGCCCTGAAACAAGCCTTAGTGCTTGGCTGCGTAGACGGCAGGCTGGAGTGGTCCATCCGCCCCCCACCGGTGACCTTGGCTGATTCCTCTGGTGCCACCGACGCCGGCGCTCCCCTCAGCGGTGCCGAAGTGAGGGCTCTGCTGGTGGCGCGCTGGCAGGCGAGCCACGACCTGCGCCTCGTGCAGATCCGCGGTCGCCTCTACCTCCAGGTGATGTGGAACCACCTGGAGCAACAGTCCTTTCCCCTCAGCGCTGAGGACTATGCCGACCACATCGAGCGCGTCGCTGCCGCCCTCAACGACCTGGGACTGGCAACAACGGTGCGTCAGTGGCTGGTCAGCACCCGCGACCGGCCCCGCCTGGGCAAGGCCCTTTCCTTGCCCCTCGAACCCGTATCGGGCCGCGCCAGCGAATTCTTGCTTTAGCAAAGGCGCCAGCCTGGGTTGGGGGCCCGCAGAACGACCCTGGTCCACCGATAGTGGGGTGAGGTTGTTTCTGGCACGTTTTGAGGCATGGGTTTTCTTCGCTCCTCCCTTTTGCCCCTGGCGATCGTGCTGCTGTTTGGCATCGCCCTTTTTGCAGTAAGCGCACGCATCTGGCTGCCTGGCGACATGGCCGCCCCGGCTCCCCTCGGCTGAAATTACGGATTCGACTGGGCCTGAAACTGGGCCGGCCGGCTTTTAGCATCCCCCCACGAGGTTCGCTTGATGCAGGTCGACGCCCAGCTCTTTCCTGATCCATTCCCGGACAGTCCCACCAGGCTCGCCCTCGACCCGGAGGTGCTCGCCCGCGAACTGGCCCAGGAGCTGCTTGGCGATCCGCTCGACGAGATCGATCCCGAGGAACCCGATCCCGATGCTGTCGCTGCCGAATGCGACCTGGGCCTGGCCCTACTGCGAGGGGATCAGGAGCAGGGCATGCAAGGGCTGCGCATTTTTTGCGAGCACCGCGATCCCCGGGCGGTGCCCCTGCTGCTTCCCCTGCTCAAGGCCCCCTGTCCGATTCTGCGGATGAGCGCCGTTTACGCCCTTGGCCGCAATCCCACCCCGCTGGCTGTCGAGCCCCTGCTGGGCCTGCTCCGCGCCGACGACAACGGGTACGTACGCAAGGCGGTGGCCTGGAGTCTGAGCAATTACCCCGAGGCGCCGGTGCTGAATCCCCTGATCCGCGCCCTGCAGCTGGACATCGCAGCCGTCCGCCTTTGGGCCGCCAGCTCCCTGGCCGACTCCGGTGGAACCAATGCCGCCAAGGCCGATCCGGCGGCCGCCCAGCTGCTTGAGACCCTGCGGATAGACAGTGAGGCAGCCGTTCGCAGTAACAGTGCCTGGTCCCTGGGCCGCCTCTATCCCGACTTGGTGGAACCCCGCCAAAAGCAGGTGGTGGAGGCCCTGCTGGCAACCTTGCTCCAGGACAGTGATCCGGGGGTGCGCGATGAGGCGCGCCTGGCCCTCGAACAACTTGAGCAACCTGAGGTGCTGGACCAGCTGCAGACGTTGGTCGAAGAAGGGCTAATCACCTGAGGGTCGCGGGGACTCGCCGGGCTTCACCAACACGGTTAGCATTGGCAAACCCATTCTCTCGCGTGATGGCCCAGCGCACCATCCGCTTCCGTATCCGACCTGACGGCAGCGTCCACGAAGTCGTCGAAGGCGTCGCCGGTGACGGCTGCCAGGCCCTCACCGCACGGCTTGAATCCCGTCTTGGCACCGTCCAGCAACGGCGAGCGACGGCTGAGGCCTTCTTGCCTGCCGGCCGGAAGCAGGCCCTGAGCCAGCAAAGCCTGCCGATCCAGGCGTTGGCGCTGGACCCCATCACCTGAATCCACCAACTGCTTCAAGTCGATGTCTCACTTCAGCACTGTCAAGACCGAATTACGTGATCGTCAGGCCCTCGTTGCGGCACTGAATGACCTGGGTTTTCCTCCCCTCGAAGGGGCCCAACCCGTGCGCGGCTATCGCGGCCAGACCGTATCCGCTGACTTAGCTATCCCCCAGGCCGAAGGCGGCGACATCGGTTTTCGTTTCAATGCTGGGGCCGGCTGCTACGAACTGGTGGCCGATCTCGATCTCTGGCGCCAGCCCGTGCCGATTGAACGTTTTTTGGCGAACCTCACCCAGCGCTATGCCCTGCACACGATTCTGGCCGCCAGTGCCGCAGAAGGATTTCAGGTCAGCGAACAGACGAATCAGCAAGACGGCAGCATCGAACTGGTGGTGACCCGCTGGGACGGCTGAGGCCATCGTGCCGGCCCCGCCGATGAGCGATCCCTCCCTCGCCTACAGCACACCGCTCAGCGGCCCCGTAGCAGCCACCGGAAGGGAGCCCCTGCTGGGGGGTGCCTTGCGTCAAAAAGCCGTCTGGGTGGACGAAGCCGTCTGCATCGGCTGCCGCTACTGCGCCCATGTGGCAGCCCACACTTTTGTGGTTGAATCCAATTGGGGTCGGTCTCGGGCAATTCGCCAGGATGGCGATAGCACCGAACTCATCCAAGAAGCGATAGACACCTGCCCAGTGGATTGCATCCACTGGGTGGCCTACGAAGAACTGCCGGCCCTCGAACGCCGCCTTGATGAGCAAGAAATAATGCCCTTGGGGGTGCCGACACCGGCCCGACCGAGGCGCACCCTGCCGCGGCTGGCGGCCCCAAGAGCATGAAGGTGCCGACCCGTCGGTTCGGACGCACCAACCTGGCCATGCCCTTGCTTTCCCTGGGAGGCATGCGCTTTCAGCAGAGTTGGTCCGATGTGGGCGCCGCCCAGGTCGATGCCAACAGCCAGGCCAATCTGAGGGCCATTTTGGAGGCGGCCACGGCCGCCGGGCTGCACCACATCGAAACAGCGCGGGGTTACGGCAGCTCCGAACGCCAGCTGGGTGAACTGCTTCCCCAGGTGCAAGATTCTCAACGAATTCTGCAAACCAAGATTGCCCCCCAGGCCGAAGCCGACGCCTTCGAAGCCGAGCTGCAGGTCAGCTTTGAGCGGCTGGCCGTTTCTCGGGTGGACCTCCTAAGCCTGCATGGCATCAACACCGCGGAGTTGCTGGACCAAACCCTGCGGCCCGGGGGCTGTCTGGAAGTGGCCCGTCGCTGGCAGTCCGCAGGCCGCGTCGGCCATGTGGGCTTCTCCACCCATGCCCCCCTCGATCTGATCCTGACAGCGATCGAGAGCGATGGTTTCGACTACATCAACCTCCATTGGTATTGGATCCGCCAGGACAATGGCGCCGCCATTGCCGCGGCCACGGCCCATGACATGGGGGTGTTCCTGATCAGTCCCACCGACAAAGGCGGCC
>CAMDWF010000254.1 GCA_945878795.1 Synechococcus sp. UW140 | reverse complement strand
TATCCTTTGTGGACCCAGCCAGCGTATGGGGCGATACTGCTTGGATTGATGAAGGCATGGTAGTGGAAAGGTTAAGGTCTGACTAAGTAATGCCCAGCTGCGGAACCTGGGTTTTGCAGCCCAAGCCTTTTTGAGAGCATGCCGTTGCCTTCTAGCTTCAGCCCATAAAAAAGGCGGCCTTTCTAGACCGCCTGGGATGGAATTGATTTGGCCCCGTCTGGCCAGGCCCTATTCGTTAAGTCCTCAGGGACCGATGCGGCGCACAGCGCTTTTGGCCTTGCTGAGAATGTCGCCCCGCAGGGGGACATAGCCCAGGTCATCGGCCTTGGCCTGGCCGGGGCCCAGAAGGTACTCCAACGCCTTGCGAATCGAAGCGGCCTTGGCGCCATTGCCCTTTTCGTAGGCCAGCACCCAGGTGAGGGTGGAGATCGGGTAGCTGCCAGCCCCGGCAGGATTGGGATCTTCACCCGCCAGCTTGGCATCCAGGCGGATGTTGCTGAGGGCATCAGTACCGCCCTTGAGACCCGGCTTCACGAAGGCACCAGCACGGTTCTGCAGCGCGGCCGCCTTGAGTTGGCCCTTAACGTAGGCCTGGTTGACGTAACCGATGGAGCCAGGGGTGTTGGTGAGGATGCCGGAGACACCTTCATTGCCCTTGCCGCCCACGCCCACGGGCCAATTGACGCTCTTGCCCTCACCCACCCGGCTCTTCCAGGCGGGGGAGAAAGCGGAGAGGGAGCTTGTGAAAGCGAACGTGGTGCCGGAACCATCGGAGCGGTGGGCCACCGTGATCGGACCCTTGCCACACTTCAAGCCTTCCCAGGTCTTTATCTCGCCGAGAAACACCTTGACGAGCTGGTCCTGGGTGAGACGCAGGGCGGGGCAGTCGGCCTTGTTGAAGGCCACGGCAATCGTGCCGCCGACGGTGGGGAACTGCACCACGCCCCGACCTACCTTGGCGGCTTCGGAGGCCTTGATCGGTTCATCGGTGGCGCCGAAATCGACGGTGCCGGCCACGAATTGGCGTACCCCGGCCCCGGAGCCCACCGACTGATAGTTCACCTTGGGACCGCCGCCGGCAGCCAGTCCGGCAAAGGAGCTTTGGTAGAAGGGCGCCGGGAACGTTGCCCCCGCGCCATTGAGGGCACTCTGTGCTGTGGCGCTGGTGCCGGCCACGATGGCGGCGACCGTGCCGAAGATTAGGGCCTTCTGGGCGAAGGACATCGAAAAGCCTAGAAACTGGTGCCATACCTGGTTAGCAACTGCCGGGCACCGCAGTCGTTATGTCGCGGTTAAGAAAAGAAGGCGCACCGTCACCCAGGGCCCAATGACGCCTCACTTCGGGGTAGTCCAGTCCTGGAACCAACCCCGACGTTGGAGCCAGAGGCATTGGAGCAGGGCAATCAACCCCATCAGGGCCAGGGCCATCAAATAACCGAAGCGCCAGTGCAATTCGGGCATCACATCAAAGTTCATGCCATAGATGCCGGCGATCAGGGTGAGCGGGGCAAAGATACTGGTGAGGATGGTCAGGGTTTTCATAACCTGGTTCATGCGATTGCCGACACTGGCGCTGTAGGCCTGGGTAATGGCATCACATTGACCGCGGAGAAGTTCACAGTTTTCAAACAACATTTCCACCATCTCCGCCATCTCCTGGAAGCCAAACACCGCCTCATTTCCCAACAGATTCTGGTGCTGGCGCAGCAGCATCTTGATCTGATGGCGCAGGGGCCACACCTGGCTGCGGATGGTGCGCAAATTGCTGCGAAACTTGAAAACCGTATTCAATAGTTTGGGTTTAGGCCTGCGCAGCACCGCCTCTTCAAGCTCATCGAGTTCTTGGGCAATTCCCTCCAGCAGGGGGAAGAGAGCATCTAAAATTTCGTCAATCAGAAAATGGAGAATGTCGTCCAGATCCCTGTCCCTGGGGGCGGCCCGATTGGAGAGCAACCATTGGGTGAGGCCCGGAAACGAATCGCCAGGGGCGCCTTCTTCAATGGTGATCAGCAGGCCATTTATCAACAACAAACCCACCTGTTCGCTCACCAGCAGACCCGGCACCCGGGTGCCACCAAGGCGGTGCAGTACAACCATGATCACCGCATCTAGACAGTCCACCTGGGGCCGCTGGGGAACTTCGATCAAGGGAGCGATAAGCGGGGGGGGAATGCCGAGTTGGCCGAGCAGGGAGGTGATTCCAGCGCGGTCAGCCAGCCCCCGAATCCGCAACCAGAGGGGCCGGTCCTGCTGGCGCAGCGCCAGGATCTCCTGGGGGTCATGGGGGACTAGGCGCTGAACCCCCTCGGGGTCAAAAACCAGAAGTTCAGTGGCGGTGGGGGCCAGGCCGCCATGGACATAAAGGTGGCTGGGCCAGGATCCAGGACGCTGGACCAGCCGTTGGGAACTCAGCGCGCCTGGAGTGAGTCGCAGCAAGGAGTAGGGGGGGCAAGCCAGCGATGTAAAAAGATGCTGCCACCGGCGATGGCCCCCTGAAGCAGCAGACAGGTGCTGACAGGTGGTAACCAAATGCGCAGTAGGCGGGCCATGGCCACTGGAGTAGCGGTGCCCATTCCAGGGGGAGCAAACCCTGGAGCTGTGTCTCCCAGACGACACTCTTGTTAGTTCTTTCTACTCCAAGCATCGGAAAGGGCAAGGCGACTAAAGTCTGACCAAATAAATGAGCAGCCTTGAACGACGACACCTCCGAGAGGCCTGCCCCTAACGGCGGCGGGACATCGCCAGCGTCGAGACTGGGTGTGCGCTCACCTATGGAAGCCCACGGCAGTTATCGAGGCGATAATTGGAGCCCCGATCGGCTGATGTTTCATCATAACCTGGAAACCTTCGCCGAGCGGGTGGGGCTGATCGTCGGCCTTCAGGCCAACGGCAAGCTCAGCCAGGACCAGGCCTACGACGAGATCAAGCAGATTTGGAAGCAACTCAAGCAGAGTCGTGATGAGTTGCTGAAGCGGGATTAACGCCCCCCCCTCATGCCTCGGCCCGAAGCCGCTGGAGGGCCCCAAGGTCGGCCATCAGGTTGGCACAGGAGCCTCCGCAGTCTTGCTGGATCTGGCCCTGTTGTTGCTGGGGCTCGTGCTGGTGGTTGGCATCGCCGATCTGGGGAGCCAGATGGCCGTCAGCTTCCACCCCAGTGAAAGTCAGGCCCAGGTCGACCTCCAGCCAGCCCTGTTGCCTTACTACGCCGCCCGTTCGTGCCTGCGCATGTTTGTCGGCTTGGCGTGCTCCCTGGTGATTGCGATCAGCCTGGGATCGCTGACCAGTCGCTCGCCCCTGGCGGAACGGCTGCTCCTGCCCGTGGTGAATGTGCTCGAATCCGTGCCGGTGCTGGGGTTTTTGGCGGTGAGCGTCCCCTTTTTCCTGAGACTTTTTCCCGCGTGACGAGTCAGGTTTGGAATCTGATCTTCTGTTATCACCAATCCCTCAACACCATCTTCGTGCAATTGCGGGAGGCCTCCCAGGTGATGGGCCTCACCGGCTGGCAGCGCCTGACCCGACTGGAGTTGCCGGCCAGTGCGATTCCCCTGGTCTGGAACGGGATGATGAGCTTTGCCGGTGGCTGGTTCTTCGTCACCCAAAGCGAAGCGATCAGCGTCAACAATACCGATTACATCCTGCCGGGTCTGGGATCCTATGTGGCTTTTGCGATCGCCCAGCAACGGCTTGATCGGGTGGTGTT
>CAMDWF010000253.1 GCA_945878795.1 Synechococcus sp. UW140 | reverse complement strand
AGCAATTAATCTAATTAAATTAAATTAGCGTAATTAGGGCTTAAATCATTGCAGTCTGTTCGAGTTTCTCCCCGGCCTGCTGCCGGCTGCGGTGATGTCGAGCCGATCAATATGAGTGGCTACTGGTGAAAAAGAGATCATAAGACTGATTACCACTGCACCAAGTGCCGTAATAATTGCTTCGCCATGGCCCCAAGCGAAGGAACCATAATGGGATGGATGGGAAAAAGCCAGCAATTAAGCCCGTCGTCAACGCAATCTGCCAATGACCTAAGCTGATCGCAGAGAAATCGCCCCGTGTCATTGCCGTTAGGCATGAAATGGTTGTTTGGGATAAATGTCGCAAAAAAAGGACTAACTTGGATTTGATCATGGACTTAATTGAATCTCAGTGATTGATCAATAGCAAAATAAAGCAATTCGGAATCAGGCCGATTTTCCTTAACTAAAACGAGTGAAAGCCAGTTGCAACAAGAAAGACCCCCGCTGGGCAGGGCAAAAATCCTGAGGAGAATGATTAAAATTTTGTGCATGGCAAACACCATTTCTAATGTTAATTATTTTATGGCATCATTCCAAATTAAATTCTATCTTCAAATTTAACATTACTTAAGTATTTTGTCAATGGTCTTGATCGCCGCCGTCCTTCGCTGTAAGACAGCCGCGAACCGGTCCAGGCCTGAGGCGACTGCCTCAAGGCGCTACGGCAAAGGGTTGTCTCAAAGGCTGACACACTGAGTCAGTCAAGGCATTGTTCAGCTCGTTCCTGCCAGATGAAGCTTTTTTACTTCCACAGCTCCGAATTCGTGCCAACGGTGCTTGAACCCGCCCAGGGCGGCCCCGATGCGGCGGTGGTGATCGACGTTCTGCGGGCTACGACCACCATCGCCTGGTCACTCCAAAACGGCGCTGAAGCCATCCAGGCCTTCGCCAGCCTCGAGCAGCTTGAAGCGGCGGCCGCCGCCTGGCCCCAGGAGCAGTGCCTGCGCGCGGGAGAGCGGGGCGGCCAGCGCGTCAGCGGTTACGACCTGGGCAACTCCCCCCTGGCGGTCACACCGGAGCTGGTCGGGGGCAAGCGCATATTCATGAGCACCACCAACGGCACCCGCTCCCTGGCGGCGGTCGGGGCCGTGCCTTTACTGCTCACCGCTTGCCTGCCCAACCGGCGGGCCGTTGCCAGGCGCCTAATTGAGCGGGACAGCCAGCGGGTCTGGATCGTTGGCAGCGGCTGGGAGGGGGATTACTCCCTGGAGGACAGCCTGGCGGCTGGAGCCCTGGCCGCCGCCTTGGCGGAACTGGCCCAAGCTGCCCAACTGGACCTTGGCTATGGCAATGACGAGATGGTCGCCGCCCTGGCCCTTTGGCAGCAGTGGTCCCAGGACCCCGAGGGCTGCCTGAGGACCGCAAGCCACGGCCAACGGCTGATCGGCCTTGGCGATCATGACGCCGATTTCGCCTGCTGCGCAGCGGTTGACAGCCTAGAAATCGTGCCCATGCAGGCAGAAGCGGGAGTGCTGCGGGCCAGCTGATCCTCCAGGGCGCAGAGAGTCCGGTAAGGAGCTGGCCAGGGCATGGGGCGACCCCTAAAGTCTGCCAGAGGCCTGCGATTGAGAGACGTTGAGCAGTTTTTTGGCGGCGGCCCTCCAGCTCACCAGCACCCCGGATCCCGATGCCAATCTGGCCGCAGCTGAAGAGCAGATCGAAATCGCCGCCCGCCGGGGCGCCGAGCTGGTCGGTCTGCCTGAAAACTTCGCCTTCATGGGATCTGATCAGACGCGACTCGAACTGGCCCCGACCCTGGCCGAACGCTGCAGTCGCTTTCTGGTGACGATGGCCCGTCGCTATCAGGTAACCCTGCTCGGTGGAGGTTTTCCGGTGCCGGCAGGCGAAGGCGCCACCTACAACCGCGCCGAACTGGTGGGCACCGAAGGCCAGCTGCTGGCGCGCTACGACAAAATCCATCTTTTCGATGTCGACATCCCCGATGGCACCACCTACCGGGAATCGGCGACCGTGCGGCCGGGCCAGGAGCTGCCGCCCGTGGTGGATGTGCCGGGCCTCTGTCGGCTCGGACTCTCCATTTGCTACGACGTCCGCTTTCCGGAGCTATACCGCCATCTGGCGGCCGCCGGGGCCCAGGTGCTGCTGGTACCTGCAGCCTTCACCGCCTACACCGGCAAGGACCATTGGCAGGTGTTGCTCCAGGCCCGGGCCATCGAAAACACCGCCTACGTGGTGGCCCCAGCCCAGACCGGCCTCCATTACGGCCGTCGCCAAACCCATGGCCATGCCCTGGTGATTGATCCCTGGGGAACGGTGCTGGCGGATGCGGGGCTGGCACCGGGGCTCGCCATGGGACCCATCGATACGGGCCACAGTCAACGGGTCCGCCAACAGATGCCCAGCCTGCGCCATCGTCATCCGACCTTGTTCTGAGCGCCAGATGGGCGGCGGGACAGACATCAAAACGGGGCCCCAAAGTCCCATCCCCCCCCCGCGTCGATTGCCGCGGGGCCTTCTCCATGGCCTCCGGGCGGCCGCCTGCATGATCGCCGCCGTGGCGGGTCCCGCGCCTGTCTGGGCAGGAAGCACACTCTCGGCCTGGCGCGTCAGCCCGGATCGGGGCATTGAACTGCGAACCGCCCCGGGGACCCCGGTGCGGGCCTATTACGAGGAAGGCAGCCAGGGGGCAGGGCCGCGCATCTGGTTCGACCTGCCCGGCCCCCCACTGCGGCGTCGCTCCCTGACCGGCGCCGGCCTGCTGCAGGAGGTGCGGGTCGGGCAGCCCGACGAGGGCACCACCCGGCTGGTGCTCGAGTTCAAGGCGGGCCTGCGGCTCGATCCGCGCCAATTGCGCTTGGTGGGCACCAGCCGGGACCGCTGGCGCATGGATCTGCGCCAGTTTCCCCCCAGGAGCCTCCCCATCCTGGGGGAAGGGCAGATGGAAAGCCCCGCCTGGCCAAGCCAGGCAGTCAGGAACTTGCGCCCACCCCGCCCGAGCCCGAGCTTCGGCCGGGGCCAGAGCAACCCGGCCAACACCCCCTTGCCCCGTCTCAGCCGGGGTCGCTACCTGGTGGTGATCGATCCCGGTCATGGTGGCCCAGACCCAGGGGCGATAGGCATCCAAGGCCTGCGGGAAACCGACGTGGTGCTGGATGTGGCCCTCCAGACGGCCAGGTTGTTGCAATCCAGGGGAGTGCAGGTGCTGCTCACCCGCACCTCGGAGGTGGATGTGGACCTGCCCCCCCGGGTGGATCTGGCCAACCGCAGCCAGGCCGACCTGTTCATAAGCCTGCATGCCAACGCACTGACCATGGATCGACCCGATGTGAACGGGATCGAGACGTTCTATTACGAGGGTGGGCTCTCCTACCGCCTGGCCGATGCCTTGCAGCAACGCCTGATGGCGATCTCCCCCGGCACCCCCGACCGGGGCGCCCGTCCGGGTCGTTTTTTCGTCATCCGCCGCACGGTCATGCCCTCAGTCCTCACCGAAATGGGCTTCGTCACGGGCGAGGTCGACGCACCACGGTTGGCCAGCCGGCCTTACCGTCGCCAGCTGGCGCAGGCCCTCGCCGCCGGCATCCTGTCCTTCCTGACGCAATCGTCTTGAGCCTCCTCATTGGATTGTTCGACAGCGGCCTCGGCGGTCTGACCGTGTTGCGCCAGGTCCACGCCCTTTATCCCCACAGTCGCTGTCTCTATCTGG
>CAMDWF010000252.1 GCA_945878795.1 Synechococcus sp. UW140 | reverse complement strand
AGCGGCAGTCGATCGCAACAGGCGGCACCGCCCTGGGCCGCCAGCAGCACCAGGCCCAGCACCAAGAGCAATTGGCTGGGTTGCAGAACCAACTGGGCCATGCCGTCACCCCAGGGCCCCAGACCAGTGGGCACCAGATGGGCCAGGGGCAGGTCCAAGCGCAAGCCCGGGGGAGCCAGCTGGATCCAACAGAAATGCAAGTTCATCGCAGCGCCCGAAGCAGAAACCCCAGCCCCACCAGCGCCACGCCGCCCCCTGCCGCCTGCACAAATCGACGGCCGCCCGGCCAGCGCCGCGTTTCACCCAGCAGGATCCCCAGCAGATGCAGCAAGCCAGTGGCGATCACAAAGGCCAGGCTGTAAAGAAAGGGGTTGCCATTGGCCGGCAATTCGGTGCCATGGGCATGGCCATGGAAGAGCGCGAAGGCCGACACAATCGCCGCCGCCAGCGCCAGCGGCGCCCGGATCTCAAACAGCACCAGCAGGCCCAAAACCATGCCCGAGAGGGCGATGCCGATCTCCACCCCTGGAATCGCCACCCCCAGCAGCCCCAAGCATCCGCCCAACGCCATCACGATCGGGAAGGCCACCGGCAGCAGCCACAACGCCGGCGGGCCCAGCACCGCCCCCCACAGCCCCACGGCCACCATGGCGACCACGTGATCGAGCCCGGAGATCGGGTGCAGCAGGCCAGCCAGGAAGCCAGCGCCGTGACCCGTTTCGCCATGGGCCCAGGCGGGCGCCGCCACAAAGGCCAATGCCGCCATAAAAGCGACCATCGAATATGACCTTAAAATAGATAGCCTATGCCTCAATATTCTTCAGGGTCCTTTGGTGCCGGCCTTGATTCGGGACTGGCCATCGGCGGAGAGGGCAAAACCAAGAAACGCCTTGACGGCTGGGTTAATGGGCTTGCGAAAGACATAGAACAGGGGGCGCTGGAACGGATAGGATTCCGCATCCGGCAGGCTGCCATCAACGGCAACAACGCGCACCGTCTGTTGATCGGCCACTTGGGCATAGGTGGCATAGCTGATGCCATCGCTGCCTAGCAAGCGCAGCAGAGGGGTTGTGGCATCGCGGTCCAAGCTGGTGATGTTGGGTGACTTGCCGAAGTCGGCACCGCCGAGGACCAGTTCACGGAAGGCCTTGTGGGTGCCACTGACCGATGGCCTGTTGAGGACCCGAATTGGCCGATCGGGGCCACCAAAGGTGGACCAATTGCGGATCTCGCCCCGAAAGATCTGCTGCAGTTGGCTGCGGGAGAGACTGCGGCGAAAGGGATTGCTGGTACCGACCACAATGGCGATGCGATCGCGGGCCACCGTTACGGCCTCCAGGCCCTGCGATTGTTCTGCCGCTGTCAGCGGCCGCGAGCTGGCCGCCAGGTTGACGCTTCCCCCCAGCAGGGCCTGGAGGCCGTTGTCGGAGCCGGTGGCGGCGGTGTTGACGACAGTGCCGGGGTAGGTGGTGAGGAAGCTGGTCTTGAGGGCCTCATTGATCAGCACCATGCTGGTGGAACCATCGATGCTGATCGTGGTGCCGGCCGGCACGGCGGACTCCCTCGGAAAGCGCTGCGCCAGGTTGCCCAGGCCGATGGCGATGCCATCACCACTGCCAGTGCCACCGACACCGGGCAAGGAGACTCCGGCGGGGATGGCCGGGAGGTTAGGGCGCGAACCGAGCAGTTTGGGGAGCTGGGTAAACAGCAGCCAGAGGGCGCCGATGCCCAGCAGGAGGAAAACAATCGGTGGCGGGCCCTTGCGGGAACCACCGGCTGGGGGTTCGTTCATGGTTGGGGGGCCTCAGGCAGCTTGGGGGCGAAAGGGGTTTCCAAGGCCTGAAGGCGCAGGGAAACCTGGTCATCCAGGGTGAGCTGGTCCAGGTCGGCTGCCAGTTTCTCCTGGGGATTCTCGGAAAGTTCGGCCAGCGCCGTGCTGGTGCGATGGCGACCTTCGACGGCATTTTTGGCCGCATCAAAGCTGGAGCGCGCCGAGCCGATATCGAAATCGTTATTCACCTTGGCAATCGATTCGAGGGCGGCATTGACTTCGGCGAGATCCTTGATGTTTTGCATGTCGGATTTGTATTGCTCAAGCTTGATGCGTTCGCGGTTGAGTTTGTCCTTGGACGAACCAACAAAAGCGGCCGCCTGCTGCACCTGCTGCTGGAGGGAGGGCAGCAGTTTTTCGATTTGAATGGCGCGGGTCATGGCCAGGCGGGCACCATCGTCTTGGCCGGCCCTCTGGGCCAAGCGCGCCTGTTGCTCAAAGGTCTTGAGCTCGTCGATTTTCTGCTGGTATTTGGACTGGGCCCGTTCGTAGGCGCCCACCTGCATGGCCACCGCCTTGGCCAGCTTCTGCACCGATTCCTGCATGGAGAGCAGGGATTCTTCCGCCACGGCCACGGCCACCTTGCCGCCAGCTTCGACGGGCCTGCCCCAGAGCCAATTCCAGGTGCCCACAACCACCCGGCCGGCCCGATCGCCCATCAGCCAATAAACGAATTTCTTCACTGAACGATCCAAGCCAACTAAAGGCTAAACCGGCGCTGGAGTTTCGTCACTAGGAAGCAGTCTCGCAGGCCACCTGCCTCCGGCAAGTAGCCAAGACAGCGACGGTCGCAGGCGACAGGCCAGAATTTGCCTCCATTGCTTGCCCCGCCGTGCTGTTTCGATTGCTGGCCAGGCCGTTATTGGCCGGCCTCACGGCGCTCTGGCTGCTGTTTGGCACTGCCCTGCCGGCCTGGGCCGAGTTCAGCCTGCCGCCGCTGCCCTATGCCGCCACGGCCCTGGAGCCCGCCATTGATGCCACCACGATGACGATCCACCACGACCGTCACCACGGCGCCTACGTCTCCAACCTCAATGGCCAGATCGCCGCCAACCCGGCCCTGGCGGACCTGAGCCTCGATGCCCTGCAGGGCCAAATCTCAGCTTTCCCGCTGGCGGTGCGTAACAACGGCGGCGGCCATTGGAACCACAGCCAGTTCTGGGCAGTGCTGGCGCCCGCGGGCCAGGGGGGCACGCCCTCCCCTGAGCTGCTGGCGGCGATCAACAAAAACTTCGGCTCGTTGGAGGCACTGCAGACCCAGTTCAACCAGGCGGCTGCAGCACGGTTCGGTTCGGGCTGGGCCTGGCTAATCCGCAAAGCCGACGGCAGCCTGGCCATCACCAGCACCGCCAACCAGGACAACCCCCTGATGGATCTCCCCGGCATCGAACGGGGTGTGCCTTTGCTGGGTCTAGATGTGTGGGAGCACGCCTACTACCTGAAGTATCAGAATCGCAGGCCTGATTATATCAAGGCCTGGTGGGCGCTGGTGAATTGGAATGAGGTGAATGGGCGGTGGGCTAGGGCGGGGGTGGGGGCTTGATTTGAGGGCACCTCGAAAATTGCTAAGTCAACTTGATTCTGGCGGAATCATTCTTAGCATAACTCAATTAGATCTGATTGCGACAGTGTGCCAAGGCTGTATCTGGGATGAGCAGCAAATAGTTTCAAAACTCCAAGAGAAAAAGCCCGTTCTAAAGCGACTGTCTGATTCGATTCCATGGGAATCAATTAGTCCTTTTCTTGATCAAGGCTACGTACTGAAGCGGAAGAGCAACTCAGGGCGCAAGAGGATTGATCCGCTGATCCTTTTCTAGATACTTGTACTCCAGCAGCATGTTAATATTATTGATGAGGTGCTTCAATTCGGGATTCCTGAAAAAAACAACCAGACAGGCAGCTTGATT
>CAMDWF010000251.1 GCA_945878795.1 Synechococcus sp. UW140 | reverse complement strand
CGATTCTTGTGTATATCAATATCGAATGCATGGCAATCAAATGACCAAATCCCCCTGGTTTGATGATTTGGAACTCCTCTCCCGCACCTGTGCCTGGCAGCGGGGCGAACAGATCCTTTCCGAATCCATCAGTCCCTTCAACCGGAAGTCCAACATGCTCGCCATGGCATCGGGCCGCCCGCCGGGCTGAGAGCGGACCACCTCCAGCCAGGGCTTTTGGATGTTCCTTTAATTGAATCTGCGGTTAGAGGCAATCCACCTGGGGCCAAGCCGAACAGCCGGCCAACAACTCCTGACTCACCTGCCAGAGGCGCTGGCAATTGTTGGTATTGAGGGCCGCAGCCGCGACGGGCACCGGCCTGGGCCAGCCCCCCAGCCCCCCGAAGCCATCCGGGCCGTAATGGCCGGCCGGCGCAGCTTCTGGGGCCGTGGCCGCGTAAAGCTGGGGCAGGGCCCCCATGGCGGCGCTTTGAAACAGGGGGCCCATCAGCCGATAGGCGATGGGTTCAAACCAAGAGCCGTTGGCGGCCACCGAGGAGGGCTGCAGGGAGGTGCGGGCCAGGCCGGGGTGGGCCGCCAGGGCACGGATGCCGGCGTTGGCGCCATCAAGCCGGCGCTGGAGCTCGAGGGTGAACATCACATTGGCCAGCTTGCTCTGGCCGTAGGCCTGCCAGCGGTCGTAGCGGCGCTCGCCCTGGAGATCATCGAAATCGATGCGACCGAAATATTGGGCTCCGGAGGTGACACTGACGACCCGGGCATCGGTTTGACCTTTGAGCAGGGGTAGAAGGGCCTGGGTGAGGGCGAAATGGCCCAGATGGTTGGTGCCGAACTGGAGCTCGAAGCCGTCCCTGGTCAGGGTGCGGGGAGGGGCCATGACCCCGGCGTTGTTGATCAGCAGATCCAGGCGGCCGTAGCGCTGGGCCAGGGTGTCGGCGGCGGCGGCGACGCTGGCCAGATCGGCCAGATCGAGGCTGAGGCAATCGATGGCGCCGTGAGGACTGGCGACGCTCTGATGGGCCAGGTCCGCCAGGAGCTGGGCCCGGGCCGCCGCCGCCTTCTGGGGCGAGCGGCAGGCCAACACCACGGTGGCCCCGTGGGCCGCCAGGGCGCGAGCCGTTTCCAGACCCAGCCCACTGTTGGCGCCGGTCACCAAGGCCAAGCGACCGCCCTGGTCAGGGATCGCCGCAGCGGTCCAGGGGCCGGAGCGGGCTGGGGCAGGGGCGATCGGCATGGTGGGGCTCACGGGGCTTGGCTGGGGCCAACAACAAGGCCTTCACCGTATTGGCCCCCGAGGGGGAGCTGGGACCCTTGCCACTCCCTTGGAGTAATGCCAAGCGCAGGGCCGACCGCCTAAAGTTGAAAACCGGCACTCCGGCCCCCGCAGCGTCCTCGTGGCAGCACCCGCCCAGAACGCCCCCAAAGCCAAGCTGGCCCCCGCATTGGTGCTCGCCTTGGCGGTGCTGGCGGGCCTCGCTGCTGTCGGAGCCTGGCAATGGCAACGCAACGGGGCCCAGAAGCGCCAGCAAGCCGTGGAGCGGGAAACCGCGGCGGTCGTGCGCCAGGACATCACGGTCAAGGTGAGCGCCACCGGCGTCATCCGGCCGGTCGCGCCGGTGAACATCAGCCCCAAGCAACCGGGGCGAATTCAGCAGCTGCTGGTGGAGCAGGGGGATCGGGTGACAGCGGGCCAGCTATTGGCCCAGATGGATGCCAGCAATCTGCAGGGCCAGCGCCTGAGCGCCATGGGCGATCTGGCCGCCGCCGAGGCCAACCTCAGCAAGCTGGTGGCCGGCAATCGACCCGAAGAAATCGCCCAGGCCCGCAATGGGGCCAACGACGCCCGGGCCCAGCTGGTGGCCATCCGCTCGGCTTACACTAGCAATAAAAAGCTGTTTGAGGCCGGGGCCCTGGGGCGGGTGGCCTTCGACGCCAGCGCCGCCCAGTACCGGGCCGCCCAGGAAAAAGTCCAGGCCACCCAGTCCCAGCTGCAGCTGCTGCAGGCCGGTTTTCGCAAGGAGGACATCGCCCTGGCCCGCGCCCAGGTGCTCAAGGCGAAGGGCAGCCTGCAGACCATCAACAGCCTGATTGAGGACACATTAATAAGGGCGCCGTTCGCCGGGGTCATCACCCAGAAATTCGCCGATGTGGGGGCCTTTGTGACGCCGACCACCTCCGCCAGCGCCACCAGCTCGGCCACCTCCAGCTCGATCGTGGCGCTGGCCGGAACCCTCGAAGGCCTGGCCAATGTGTCGGAAGTGGACATCGGCAGCATCCATGCCGGCCAGGCGGTGGACCTGCTGGTGGATGCCTACCCGCGCCGTCCGGTGCCGGCAAAGGTGCGGGTGATTGCCCCTGAATCGGTTGTGGTGCAGAACGTCACCAGCTTCCAGGTGCGGTTGAGTCTGCCCACAGAGGGCGGCCCGAAGCTGATGTCCGGCATGAATTTCACCGCCAACTTTTTGGTGGGACGCCGTAACAACGCCCTGCTGGTGCCGACCTCGGCGATCGTCAGCCAGGAGGGGGGAACGGGCGTCTTGATGCACCAGACCCGCGGTAAACCCCGCTTCCAGCCGGTGCGGGTGGGGGCCACGGTGGGACCCCAAATAGAGGTGTTGGGCGGGGTCAAAGAAGGCCAGCGGGTGTACATCAGCTTTCCGGGGCAACGCAAACCGAATAACAAGCCGGTCAAGAGCGGCTCCCCGTTCCAACCCGCCGGCGGTGGCCGCGGGATTCGATGAGGCGGCGCCGTGCAGGCCGCCGGCCGGGCGGCCCGGGGTCCGGACGCGGCAGGCGCGGCTGGGGGCGGCGGGGGGGCGGTTGGCCGGGGCTGCGGCGGGGGGTGGCGGCGCTGGGCATGGCGCCCCTGCTGGCGGATTTGCGCGAAACGGTGCCCCTGGCCTGGCAGTCCCTGGTGGCCAATCGCCTGCGCTCGATTCTGACGATGCTGGGGGTGATCATCGGCATCGCCGCCGTGATCACGATGGTGACGGTGGGCCGCGGCGCCCAGGCCCAGGCCGAAAGCCAACTCAAATCCCTGGGTTCGAACCTGCTGTTCGTCCAGAGCGGCGTAGCCACCATCGGCAGCGCCGCCTCCCAGGGGGCGGGATCCGCCTCGACGCTGGTGTGGGATGACGCCAGGGCAATTCTGGCCTCAGCGCCGGCGGTGGCCGATGTGGCGCCGGTCCTGAATCGACGTGTGCAGGTGGTGTGGGCGGAGCGCAACACCAACACGGCGGTGGTGGGCACCACCCCCGCCTACCAAAAGGTGCGGGATTTTCTGCCGCTGACGGGCCGCTTCTTCAATGACGCCGAACTGGAGCGGGCCGACCGGGTGGCGGTGCTGGGCCAGACGGTAGTGGACAGCCTGGGGTTGACGCCCAGCGAGGCGTTGCGCCAGACGATCCGCATCCAGGGCGAATCCTTCACCGTCATCGGCACCCTGGAATACAAGGGGGTCAATTCCTTCCGCGACGCGGATGACCAGGTGTTCATCCCCCTGACCACCATGGCCAGTCGCATCGTGGGGGTGAATGCCATCAGCGGCATCGCCCTGGACAGCATCTCGGTGTCAGCCCGCAACCCTGATGCGATGCCGGCGGCGGAATTTCAGATCGGCAATCTGCTGCGCCTGCGCCACAAGATCACGCCACCCCGCAAGGACGATTTCATCATCCGCAACCAGGCCGATCTGGTCAGCGCCTCCAATTCGGTCACCCAGATCTTCACCAGCCTGCTGGG
>CAMDWF010000250.1 GCA_945878795.1 Synechococcus sp. UW140 | reverse complement strand
AATTCGACGCCAACGGCGGGCAGGGCCAGGTAGTCGGAGCAACTGAGCGACAGCAGGGAGAAATCGGCATAGCCGGTGCGTTTCATGCCCTCCTGCACCGCTTCGATCACCGCTTCGGGTTCCACGTCCCGGGCCGGTCGGGTGAGCATGCCGGGTTGGCAGAAGCGGCAGCCGCGGGTGCAGCCGCGGCGGATTTCAACCGTGAGACGGTCGTGCACCGTCTCGATGTGGGGCACCAGGCCCATGGCGTAATGGGGCATCGGCGTGGCCGTGCGCCGCAGCAGCCGCGCTGGCAGTCCGGGCTCCAACGGCACCACGCTGACCCCATCCGGCCCGGGCCCATAAAGGGAGGGCACGTAGACGCCCGGCACCTGGGCCAGGTCGCGCAACAGGGCCGTGCGGCTGAGGCCGGCGGCCCGTGCTTCGGCCACCACCAAGCCAATCTCAGGCAACAGTTCTTCGCCATCGCCGAGGGCGATGAAATCAAAGAAGGCGGCGAAGGGCTCCGGGTTGCTGGTGGCGGTGGGTCCGCCGGCAAAGATCAGGGGAAAGGCGGCCGGATCGGCCAGGGGCAGGTCACCCCGCTCGGCGGCCCGCAGGGGAATGCCGGCCAGATCCAGCATCTCCAGGATGTTGGTGGCGCCTAATTCGTAGCTGAGGCTGAAGCCGAGGATGTCGAAAGCGCCCAGGGGGCGGCGGCTTTCGACCGCAAAGAGGGGCAGGCCTTGCTGGCGCAACCGGGCGGAGAGATCGGCGGCCGGCAGGTAGGCGCGATCGCAGAGCTGGCCGGGAACGCTGTTGAGAATCGAATAGAGAATGATGTGGCCCAGGTTGCTGGCCCCCACCTCGTAGACCTCGGGGTAGGTGAGGGCCCAGCGCACACCGGCCGAGGCCCAGGCCTGCGACCAATCGCGCGGCTGGATGCCGAGTTCGTTGCCGAGGTAGCGGCCGGGTTTGAGGATGTCGGGGCCGATCAGGGCCTCGAAGTCGATGGGCTCGCGGGACTGGATGGCTGCGAGGAGCACGGGGACCGCGGCAGGGCGAGGCATCGATCGTATGCAGGCCGGACAGGTGCAGGCAGGGCAGACCGGCCAAGGGGGAGGCTAAGTAACCATGCAAATTTGCGATTGGGATGCAGGAATGCATGGTTACTTTTCCAGGGATGCGGGCGCGGCGCTGGCGAAGGCCCTGGGCAGGGCAGCTGCAACCGGAGCGCGCCGAACTGATCGCGCCGGTGGATCAGGCCTTCGAAGCCCGGCCGGGCATCTGGGTGCGTCCGCCCCTGCAGGCCTGCAGCTCCGAGGGGCTCTGAACGGTTGGGTCTCCCAGGCGGCACCGGCTCAAACTGAGGCAGGGGACGGGCGCCATAGGACAATCCGGCGATCCGACAACGGGCAAGCCGCCCTCTCCCCATGGTCAAGGTCAACGAGAATTATCTCAAGCTCAAGTCCGGCTATTTATTCCCGGAGATCGCCCGGCGGGTCAAGGCCTTTCAAGAGACCAACCCCGGCGCCCCCTTGATTCGCCTCGGCATCGGCGATGTCACCGAGCCCCTGCCTGAGGCTTGCCGCCTGGCGATGAAGGCCGCCATCGATGACCTGGGACGCCATGAGGATTTCCATGGCTATGGCCCTGAGCAGGGCTATGGCTGGTTGCGCGAAGCGATTGCCCGCCATGATTTCCAGGCTCGCGGTTGTGAGATCAGCGCCGAGGAGATCTTTGTTTCTGATGGCTCTAAATGCGATAGCAGCAATATTCTCGATATTTTGGGAGAGGGGAATCGCATTGCCGTCACCGATCCGGTTTATCCGGTGTATGTGGATAGCAATGTCATGGCCGGTCGCACCGGCGAGGCCGATGCTCAGGGTCAATACGGCGGCCTCACCTATCTGCCGATCACGGCGGCCAATGGCTTTGTGGCCCCACTGCCGCAAACACCGGTGGATTTGATTTATCTTTGCTTTCCCAATAATCCGACTGGAGCGGTGGCCACGCGGGACCATTTGCGCCAGTGGGTTGACTATGCGCGAGCCCAGGGAGCCCTGATCTTGTTTGACGCGGCCTATGAGGCCTTTATTCAAGATGCTGATTTGCCCCATTCGATTTATGAAATCGCAGGGGCTAAAGAGTGTGCGATTGAATTTCGCTCGTTTTCTAAAAACGCTGGTTTCACGGGAACGCGCTGTGCCTTTACCGTGGTGCCCCGGGGCTTGATGGGCCAAACCTCCACGGGGGAGCTGGTGGAACTGTGGGGCCTGTGGAACCGTCGTCAGTGCACTAAATTCAATGGGGTCAGTTATGTTGTGCAGCGGGGTGCGGAAGCCGTGTATTCGGCCGATGGCCAGCGGCAAGTGAAGGGATTAATTGATTTTTATATGGAAAATGCCGCTATTATTCGGCGCGAATTGACGGCGGCCGGTTTCGAGGTTTATGGGGGCCAACAGGCGCCCTACGTTTGGCTTAAAACACCAGCGGGCATCGATTCGTGGGGGTTCTTTGATCAACTTTTGGGCCGTGCCCACGTGGTCGGGACCCCCGGCAGCGGCTTCGGTGCAGCCGGGGAGGGTTATTTCCGGCTTTCGGCCTTCAACAGCCTTGCCAATGTCAATGAAGCCATGGCCCGCCTGCGGGCCCTGGCAACTTAAAATTGGCGCCGCTGTGGTTGCTCTGATGGGTCATCCGGTCCTTAGCCACGCCGACTCGAACCCCACAGGGGCAGTGCTGCCTCCGGTGGCGAGCGTCACCCCCGATCGGGAAAGTGGTGGCGCGGCGGTGCTGGAGAAGGCGCCGGAGCGGGTGCGCAAGCCCTCGCCCCGTTACAAGGTGCTGCTCCACAACGATCCTGTCAACAGCATGGAGTATGTGGTGACCACCCTGCGCCAGGTGGTGCCCAGCCTGAGCGAACAGGATGCCATTGCGGTGATGTTGGAGGCCCACAACACCGGCATTGGCCTGGTGATTGTTTGTGATATCGAGCCGGCTGAGTTTTACTGCGAAACCCTCAAGGCCAAGGGCCTCAGCAGCACGATCGAACCGGAGAGCTGAGTGCGGGATTCCGGCAAGGCGCCAGCGCCAGGGGGGGGCAGCAAATCCCACTGGCTGGGGGCCTTGCTTTATGTGCCCGTTCTGTATGGCGTCGGTTGGCTGCTCAGTCGCCCCTGGCATTGGCTGGTGCCCTCGCTGCGGGTCGACCAGGTGGATTTGATTGGGGCCTTGCTGGCTTTGATATTGCTGCTGGTGAGCCTGCCGTGGCGGCTACGGGCCGGTTTGGCTGTGACGGAGCCATGGCGCTTTGTGGGCCTGGTGGGGCCGCCGGGCCGGATCGGGGCCACCTGGCTGCGGGGTGCCCTGAAGGCGGCGGCCTTGCTGGCGGTGGTGGTGCTGGGCCTGGTGCTGGCGGGGGCGGCCCAATGGCGCGGCCCGCAAGGGCTGACTGGCGCTGAAATCCTCAATGCCCTGGCCCTGGCGGCGGGCGTGGGCTTTGCCGAAGAGCTGGTGTTTCGGGGCTGGCTCTGGGCTGAATTAGGAGAGCGGCTGGGCCGCCGCCAGGCCCTTTGGGGCCAGGCGCTGCTGTTTGGTTTGGTGCACCCCTGGTGGCGACTGCCGGGGTTAGGGGGGGCCGGCTTATTGGCAGGCTTGATTTTGTTGGGAGTTGTGCTGGGCCTGCAGCGCCGGGCCGATGGCGGTGCCCTCTGGGGGGCCATGGGTTTGCACGGGGGTTTGGTGGGCGGTTGGTTTGCCCTGCAGGCGGGTCCGCTGGCCCT
>CAMDWF010000249.1 GCA_945878795.1 Synechococcus sp. UW140 | reverse complement strand
CAGCCTTGGCGGCTTGGAAGCTCAGGGCAACACCGTTGTTGCAGTAGCGCTTGCCGGTGGGTCGGGGCCCGTCGTTGAAGACATGCCCCTGATGGCCGCCGCAGCGCCGGCAGTGATATTCGGTGCGCGGAATCAGCAGCCGGAAGTCTTGGCTGGTGACAATGGCGTTGCTCAGGGGTTGCCAGAAGCTGGGCCAACCGGTGTGGCTCTCGAATTTGGTCGCGGAGGCAAACAGCGGCAGTTTGCAGCCGCCGCACAGATACTGGCCGCTGCGTTGCTCTTGATATAGGGGACTGCTGAAGGCTCGCTCAGTGCCCTGCTGGCGCAGCACCTTGAATGCGGCTGGGGTCAGTCGCTTTTTCCAAGCGGCTTCACTGAGTTGCCACTGGGCATCGCTGCTGGATGGCGTTGCGGCTTGGGCACTCTCGGTGCGGCGCCATAAAAAAGGTATCGCGACCAGGGGCGCCAGGGCTTTCTGCCAAAGGGCTCGCAAGGCAACCCGTCTACTGGTGTGTGCCATGGCTTCAGCCCACCCAGCCGGCGCTCAGGACCACCGCCAGCCCCAGGAACAGGCCCAGCAGGGTCCAGGTGACCCGGTTGAGGGTGGCTTCGGCGCTACGGGCACTGGTGAACATCGAGCCCCCAGTGGATAAGAGGCCGCCCATGCCATCGCCTTTAGGGCTATGCAACAGCACGGTGGTGATCAGGAGGACTGCTGAAAGCATCCACACAGAAGAAACGATCGTGCGCAGCATGCTCTTGGTCTCCGGGTTGGGGGGGGGCTCAGGGGTGTGGCGGTGGAACCCCAAGGGGGATGGGGAGGTGCCTAGGGATTCAGCTTATGACTGCGGAAGAGAGGCTGCGGCTGCTCTGGGGGCTGCCCAGGGGTTCAATTAAAGAAGTTCCTGTCATCCTAGCGGGCTTGGGTAAACCAAGAATTTCCAGCAACGTTGGGGCGATGTCGGAGAGGCCACCCTGTTCGCGCAGCTGTACATCGGTGCCATGGCCTGGCAGTTTTCGCTGTTCTCCCTCCACCAGAATCACGGGAACCGGGTTGGTGGTGTGGGCGGTCCAGGGGCGTCCGTCGGGCCCCTGCATGACTTCGGCATTGCCATGGTCGGCGGTGATCAACATTGTGCCTCCCATGCGGTTCGTCGCCTCCAGCAGTCGGCCAATACAACCGTCGACTGTAGTGATGGCTTCGGTGGTGGCCTGCATTTGACCGGTATGGCCGACCATGTCGGGGTTGGCGTAGTTGATCACCACCAACGAATAGATGCCTTTTTGGACGGCAGAAATGCAATTATCGGTCAGTTTTTCGGCCGACATGGCCGGGGATTGGTCGTAGGTGGCGACCCGTGGTGAGGGAACCAGGTGGCGGTCTTCCCCTGGGAAGGCTTTTTCGATTCCCCCATTCATGAAATAGGTGACATGGGGATATTTTTCTGTTTCGGCCGTACGGAACTGCTTTAGTCCTTGCTCTGATACCACTTGGCCCAGCAGCCCTTCAAGGGATTCGGGCGGGAAGGCAACGCTGACGGGCAGGCCCTGTTCGTATTGGGTGAAGGTGACGATGTGCAGCGGCATCAGGCGCTGGCGGGGGAAGCTCTCAAAATCCGGCAGCACCAGGGCTCTGACCAACTGGCGCACCCGATCAGGGCGGAAATTGAAGCAGATGACCGTGTCGTCCGCCGCGATCAGCTCAGGGGACAATCGCACCGGTTCAAGGAATTCATCACTGATGCCATTGGCATAGGAAGCTTCCAGAATTTCGGTTACGGAGAGGGGGGAAGGTTCCGAGGGTTCGGTGAGCAGTCGATAGGCCTTTTCGGTCCGATCCCAACGGTTGTCCCGGTCCATGGCCCAGTAACGGCCGCAGAGGGTGGTGAGGTGGCCGACGCCGGACTCCTCCATCAGCTGCTGAAGGCGGGCCAGAAAGCGCGGAGCACTGTTGGTTGGTGTATCCCGACCATCGGTGATGGCATGGATGCAGACCTCCTTGAGACCCCGTGCCGCAGCCCAGCGCAGCAAGCCGCCCAGATGTTCAAGGTGGCTGTGAACCCCACCATCGGAACAAAGACCAATCAGGTGCAGTCGGCCACCGTTGGCCAGCAGGTGATCTGCGGCGGCATTGAGCACTGGATTGGCCGCCAGGCTGCCGTCCTGGACAGCCTGGCTGATCCGCACAAGTTCTTGGCGAATGATGCGACCACAGCCGATGGTGAGATGGCCCACCTCGGAATTGCCCATTTGGTTGTCAGGCAGGCCCACGGCGGCCCCACTGGCCGAGATCAAGGTATGGGGATAGGCGTGCCAGAGGGCATCCATCACTGGGGTATCGGCACTGCGCACGGCGTTGTGATCGTCTCCTTCGCTAAATCCCCAGCCATCTAGGATGGCCAGCACGACCGGAGCTACCGGGCGTTGATGTTCAAGCTTGGCCCGCGGTTCGGGTATTACGCCCATCGATCCAGACCCGTCAACCCCTGCATGGCCGATGGACGCTTGTTTGGGAGAAGGAACTGAAATCACCCGAAGGCCCGCTCCTTAAAGAATTTGCATTCGTTGCCAACTTACAGCCCGCGCTTCTGATTACTCCATTCTGGCCGGCTGGCGTCAGGTTTTGGTCACATGGGCCCCTTAGCATCTGTTTTCTGTAACTCAAAGGCTCTACTCCTATGTCTGCGCCGGCTGTTTCGGAGCCAGAGCCTGGGAACCGCGTTCAGATTCTCTCCAGCATTGAACTCTGCCGCACCCTCGATCGCTTGGCATCGCAGATTCTTGAGAGCGTTGTCGATCCCGAAGCCCTGGTGTTGCTGGGAATCCCGACCCGCGGTGTGGCTCTGGCCCAGGTCTTGGCGCACCGACTGGCGCTGATTGGCGGCCATGCCGTGGCCCACGGCAGCCTGGACCCCACCTTTTATCGCGATGATCTCGAGCGCGTCGGCACAAGACTGGTTGAGGCTACCCAGCTCCCCGTCAGCCTGGATGGACGCCATGTGGTGCTGGTGGATGACGTCATCTTCACCGGGCGCACCGTGCGGGCGGCCCTTGAAGCCCTGCAGAGCTGGGGCCGTCCCCATCGGGTGCAATTGGTGGCGATGGTGGATCGCGGTCATCGCGAACTCCCCATCCAGCCAGATTTCTGCGGTCGGGTGGTACCCACCACGCGGCTCGAGACCATCCAACTCTGCCTGCAATCCGTCGATGGCGAAGAAGGGGTCTATCTGATCCGTCCCCGCAGCTGAGGCCCCAGCAATCCAACAGCGCTGGTGAAGCTCAGAGGGGCGAGAGCTCGTCGGCTCTGAAATGGGCGCGGAAGCGGCCGAAGGCCACGATCACCGGCAGGGTGGGGCTGATCGGTCGCCCTTTCCAGTCCTCCAAGACCTGGACCACTTCTCCCTGCTGACCCTGAAGGTCATAGGCCGAGCCCCGATGTTCTGGATGGGTGAAGACCACCACATTGCTGCTCACCTTGACCTGATCACCTGCCTGCATAAACCAATCTCGTTGGCTAAGAAGCAATTCTGTCATGGCCCCTGCTGAGCCCTGCGGGGTATGCAGTTCACTTCCGGACCCTCCTCCAGCACCTGGCCCCCCACGGCGGCACAGCCCTCCACAAAAGCCTGCCACTGGGGTTGACCAAGCTGCAAGCGCCTCTTGACCTCGGCGTCCAGGCGCTCGGTGGCAACTCCTGCGGGGCCGTGGCTGTGTTGGTGATGCTCTTGCTCCAGGGCCGCTGCCCCCTGTTCCACCCGACGGCGCAGCGCCTGGCTA
>CAMDWF010000248.1 GCA_945878795.1 Synechococcus sp. UW140 | reverse complement strand
CCGGAAAAGGGCACCTCCGTGCTCACCGTGCGCTTCCGCGACACGGACCAGGCCCTGGTGCTGCCAATCAGCCGCCGTATTTCCCAGGCCTACCAGACCTATTCAGGCCGGTCCCGCAGTCGCGAGATCCGCCAGCTCGAGGCGTACCTGGACGCCCAGATCACCCAGCTCAGGCCCCGCTCTGAAGCCGCCACCCGCATGGCCCAGGCCTACGCCGCCGACTACTCCCTCTCCGTGGGCGATGGCCTGCCGCTCAGCGGCACCCTCAAGGCCGCGGGCAATCTCGATTCCAAGCAGGAGGGCAGCACCATCGGCATCGAGGGCAGCACCAACCTCGAAGCCCGTCGCACGGCCTTGCAGCAACGCCTCAACGCCCTGCAGGTGCAGATCAGCCAGGCGCGAAAGGCCGGGTCCCAGGTGCTTTACATCGCCTCCGAAACCGCCGCCCGCACCGACAAGGGCTCCACCTTCGACCAGCTCACCCTGGTGGAGACCGAGCTAGCCGAAAAGCGCTCCCGCCTGCGCCCCAACGACCCGATCGTGCAGCGGCTGGAGCGCGAACGTCAGAGCCTGGTGCTCTACATCAACCAGCAGACCATTGCCCTGCTGGAAGGGGAGATCATCCTCAACCAGGCGAATCTGCGATCCCTGGAACGGCCGAAGGAGGTGCTGCTGCGCCACCGCGAGCTCACCCAGAAAGCCCTGCGCCTGGAAGCCACCCTGGTGGAGTTGGAGAACAACCGCGCCAAATTCCAGCTGGAGAAGGCCCGCCAGACCGACCCCTGGGAGTTGATTTCCACCCCCACCCTGCTCGACAAACCCGTGGCCCCACGCCCAGCCCGCAACCTGGCCCTGGGCCTGCTGGCTGGCCTGGTGCTCGGCAGCGGCGCCGCCCTGGTGGTGGATCGCCGCACCGATCTGGTGTTTGCCAGCGATGAGCTGCGCGGCCTGCTGCCCTATCCCCTGCTGGCTGAGCTGCACGGCCCCGCCGATCCCAGCCTCACCCTGCTGGCCCAGGGGCCCCTGGCCGGGGCGCCCCTGGCGGCCCTAGTGCCCGTGGGTGCCATTCCTGAGGCCCCGGCAATCGCCCAAGCCCTCCAGGCGGCCCTGCAACAGCAGGATCCGGCCGCCCAGGTGCTGCTCAGCACCGATCTGGCCGTTGCTGCCCGCTGCCAGGTGCAGCTGCTGCTCACCGCACCGGGTGCCGCCAGCCGCCGCGGTCTGCGCAAGCTGCAGCAGGATCTCCAGCTCCAAGGGCACCCCGTGGCCGGCCTGCTGCTGGTCATGCCCGAGCCCAACCCAGAGGCTGAGCCAGATCCCGAAGTCGATGCGGCCTGATCGGCGGCTGCTGGATCGCCTGCGGCTTAGCCCCGCAGCGGCCACCCTGATTGGGTTCGGCCTGCCTGCCGCCGCAGGCGCCCAGCCGGTGTTGTGGCAGCCCCTGGTGCCGTCGACGGATGCCCCACCGGCAGCGGTGCAGTTTGTGCCGCTGGATCCTGCCATCAGCCTAGAAACGGGTGGGCCCGCCGTGGTGTGGACCGCTGTTGAAGACGTCCCCACCACTGCCCAGCCCAGCTGGGTGGTGGTGCAACCAGGCGCCCCAGCTGCTGCTGAGACCGCCACCCAGCTGCCGCCCGCCAGCTACGCCGAAGCGGAGGCCCGCCTGGCCGAGCTGATCCCCACCTGGGACGACTACCCAACCCTGCTGCGCCTGGGTCAGCTGCCCACCGCCGTGCTCCCCCCCGAGGGCGGCGACCAGGTGAACTTCCAGCAGGTGAGCCCGGGCGATGGCGGCGCCGCCGGGGGCTCCGGCAACCAGAACTACGGCTTCCGCGCCGACCTAGTGGTGAACCGCAACCTGATGCTCAGCGGCTACTACACCTACGCCGACGACCCCCTCTTCACGCCGATCCCCAGCCGGCCCTCCCAGCCCGCCAACCTCTGGACCATCTACGGCGGCAGCCTCCGCGCCCGCCTGGCCGGTAGCAACAAGTGGCAACTTGCCGCCGAGGGGGCCCTGGAGCTCTTCACCGTGGGCAGCGGCTGCGGCGGCCCTGTGAGCTGCGATGACGCCGGCACAGCCAACATCTTCAACAACTCCGGCCAGAAGGTGTTCACCCGCAACTGGGTGGGTGCCCTCTCCCTGCCGCTCTCCTGGCAGGCCAACCGCAACCTGCAGCTCTCCTTTGTGCCGGCGGTGAGCTTTTTGCCTGGCAGTCAGGGGGCCGACCAGGGCGGCGCCGGTGATTTTTACGGCACCAACGTCAGCCTCGGGGTGGGCGCCAACTACCGCATCGGCAACCAGGTGCAGCTGTTTGGCTCGGCCATGGTGCCCCTGGGACCGGGCAACAACGCCTTCGATGGCGATCTGGTGTATTCACGCGTGCCGATCCTGAGCCTCGGCACCCGCATCGCCGTCAACCCCCGCATTGGTCTGGAGGCTAGCGTCACAAATGGCTTTGGCCTCAGCCCGGCCACCGCCATCCTGGCCCTGCCCAGCGCGCCCAACGAGCCCATGCTCAGCGCCCGCTTTGCCTGGACGCCCGGCGCCCCCGACTCCCCCAGCCCCCGCTACACGGCCCGCCAGGCCTCCCTGGCCCTCGGTGGCCTGTTCGTCAACACCGCCCTCACCCCCGCCAACGGCACCACGCAAATATGGCTAAACGGGGATAGCCGCGGCAACCTCTTCGCCGGCAGCGGCTATTCGGTGTCCAACGACTTCCAGTTCCAGCTGGCGGCCGGCATGTTCAACGGCATCGAGCCCCGCAACAGCTTCGTGAACACCTTCGCCGGCGATGGCGGCCTCAACCTGCGCTTCGGTGGCAAGGCGATGGTGTTCCGGCCCAGCAAATCCCTGCCGGTTTGGGCCGCCGGCCGCATCAGCCTCGGCCGCAACGAAGACGCCAGCAGCAAGCAGGGCTACCTGTTCTTTGAAACCATGAACACCTGGGAGGCCACCCCCACCCTGGCCTTCAACCTCAACCCGAAACTGGCCTGGAATGGCGCCGGCACCAGCTGGGGCGTGGGCCTGGGGGCCAACCTCCAGCTGGGCAAGCGCTTCCAGCTGATCCCCGAATTGAATCTGGTGGCCACCGATCTGGGCGGCGGCAATGGCACCAACGGCAGCCTGGCCCTGCGCTGGCTGGCTTCGCCTTCCACCATCGTGGACGTCTACGTGTCGAACGCCGCCGGCCTCTACGACCTCGGCCAGCTACTCGGCAACGACCAAGTGCGCGTCGGGGCCCGGCTCGGCTTCAGCTTCTGAGGCGCAGCAGGCGCACCCGGATGCCATTGCGAGAGCGCAGGGTGAGCCGCGCCACCAGCTCCGGCTCGTGCTCCGGATCCGGCAGCACCTCAAAGCGGCGCACCAGCTCCGCCAGCACCAGCAGGGCCTCCTGCTGGGCAAACGCCGCCCCCGGGCACTTGCGCGGCCCCAGGCCGTAGGGCAGAAAAGCATCACGGGCCCAACGCCGATCGTCTGCATTGGCATCACTCAGGAAGCGCTCGGGCCTAAAGGCGTTGGGATCGCTCCAGTGCTGCTCGTGGCGCTGGACTACCCAGGGAGACAGCGTCACAAGGGCGCGCATCGGGCAGCGGCTACCTGCCAGCTCGGTGTTGGCCTGAGACTCGCGGATAAAGAAGCTCACCGGCGGGTATAGCCGCAGGGTTTCGTTGAAAATCGCGGCCCCGTAAGAGAGCTGGCGCAGATCCTCAAAGCCCAGCGTCCGATCCGGCGCGCCGGCCCGGGAGCCAAGCGCCTGCAGCACCTCAGCGCGCAGGCG